>DAHVZZ010000216.1:0-4719 GCA_027323785.1 Acidobacterium sp.
GGCCATCCCTTCGATCAGATAGAGCGCCATGGCGGACGCGGCCACGCCCGGCTCCAGCAGCAGGCCCAGCAGCACCACCGCGAAGGTCTGCAGAGTCACGGGAACCGGCGTAAACCACAGCGGAATGGTGACCTGCGCGCCGATGGCAACCAGCAGGGAGCCCAGAACAACCTGAACAGCGCGGCGGCCCAGTTTGGACTGGACGGCGGCAAGGGTTCGCGTTTGGACAGAGGCAGAATTCATTCCGGGGCTCCGAATCTAGATGGTTTCATCCGGGTGCTCGGCGCGCGCGCGGGTCGCGCGCCGGTGCTGCACGATGTGCCGGGCCGTCAATAATACCGCGGAGACCAGAGCAACCGTGCTGAGGACGTAGATGCCGTAAAGAAGCAGCACAGCCGAAAGAATACCAAAACTGCCCTCCGCGATCACGGACTAATGCGATTCGGGACCCTGAATGTGAATGCCGCATTCCAGCTTTTGTCCGCCCCAGCGCCCCGACCGGGGATCGTTCGGGTCCGAAGGCAGGCTGGTGCAGGGAGCGCAGCCGATGCTGCTGTAACCCAGATCGTAGAGCGGCAGCAGCGGGATTCCATGCTCTTCGGCATAGGCCCATACGTCGGCTTTGCTCCAGTCGGTGAGGGGATTCAGCTTGCGCAGTACGTGGCCGCCGGGCAGGGTGAAATCCTCCTCCACCTGCAGGTGAGCGCGCGATTTGGACTGCTCGCGGCGCAGGCCGGTCACCCATGTCCGGTAGTCCCCCAGGGAGCGGAAGAGCGGCTCGACCTTGCGCATACCGCAGCAGCGGTCCGGCGCGGTCTGGTTCAGAATGCCAAACTGCGACTCCTGTTCGGCCACCGTCTGCCGGGGAAAGATGTTCACCAGGTTCAGGTTCCATTCCTGCGCCACGCGATCCCGGTAGGCCAGCGTCTCGGGAAAGTGATATCCCGTTTCAAGGAACACGACGGGAACGCGGGGAAGAATCTCCCGGACCATATGCAGCACCACCACATCCTCGGCCTGAAAGCTGCTCGTCACGCAGACATCGTCCGCACCGTACAGCTTGTCCCGCAGAAACTCCCGCGCCTCGAGGGCCTTATCCTTCATCGCCACCAGCAGATCCATTGTTTCTCCTGTGTTTGCAGTTCCCACTTCGCGGATCAAACGCCTCCCCGCAGTTCGGCAGCTCGTGCAGCATCAACAGTTCGCCGTCATGCGTTGTTCCTCTCCATCCGCGGCCTGGCCGATTTCTCGGTCCGTGCCGGCGGCTCGCAAAAATGAAAAACCCGCGCCAGCCATAGGCTGTAAACGCGGGCTTTCGAGAATCTGGTCGGCTTTTAGGGATTTCAGCCAGTCAGACCACAAGCCCGGAACATGCGACAACAATCGCAGAAAACTACCGGCATGTGGACCTGATTCATTGTCCTTTCACTATATGCACGACTGGCGATTCGGTCAAATCTTTTTGGGAGAAAGATTGCCTGTCGCGCTCTTCAGGAAGCCGCCGCGGTCTCTATCTC
This sequence comes from Acidobacterium sp., assembly GCA_027323785.1. Classification (GTDB taxonomy): domain Bacteria; phylum Acidobacteriota; class Terriglobia; order Terriglobales; family Acidobacteriaceae; genus Palsa-343. The sequence goes on from DAHVZZ010000216.1 coordinate 1,518, forward strand.
CACGACAGTGGGCGGCTGTGCGCGATGCGGCCGCGAAACCAGCCGCACTCCCTCGGGCCCCTTCTCCAGCGTCAGGCTTCGGCAACAGTCGCCGCAGAGCCAGTAGTGCTCCAGCCGCCGCGCGCGCTTTCCTGTTTTCGGTTCGATCCGATCGGCCGAATCGAAGATGAAGATCTTCCCTTCCCGCAGATAATGCAGCGGTCTGGCACATTTCGGATTTGCGCAATTGCTCACCATAACTCCATCCTTCTCCTCTGCGCGCTCATCGCTCGCCTCCGCAGCGAGGCATGATTTTCCGCACACTGCTGCCCGTGGCCGGCGCGGGTTGGGTCCGCAATTCCACCCTTCGAGGCCCGTCCCGCAATACACTTTGTTAGACCTTCGGTAAGATGCTTTGGTTCTCCGGGCAGGTTTTCCATAACCCGATCCCGCGGCAGCCCCTGCCGCAGGTAACCAGATAGCCACCTCTCCATTCTCCGTCATTCCAGACCAAAGTGCGGAAAAATGGTGTTAATTGTCGCAAGTATTCTTAGTTGTATGCAAAAATGAACGTTTGCTTCGTACCTGAAAAAATGCCCGTGCTGCGCTCCACCTTCATCGCGCTCTCCTCCAGCAGGCGCCTGCGCGCCTTCGCCGAAAGCTCCACCCTCGGCCGCCGGATGTCCTCACGCTTCGTGGCCGGTTTCCGCATCGAGGACGCCCTCAGCATCGCCAAATCGCTGGGCAGCCAGGGGCTCGCCGTTACCCTCGACAGTCTTGGCGAAAACGTTACTACTCCGGCGCAGGCGCGCCAGTCCGCCCAGCGCTATCACTGGCTGCTGGACTCGCTTGCCGGCTCGACGCTCAACGCCAATATCAGCCTCAAGCTCACCCAGATGGGCATGGATCTGAATCCCGATCTGGCCTTCGAAATCGTCTCCGGGCTGGTGAAACACGCGGCTGAGAGCGGCTCCTTTGTGCGCGTCGACATGGAAGGCACGGCGTACACCCAGGCCACCATCGATCTGGTCCGCCGCATTCATCGAGTTCCCGAGTACCGCGGCCACGTGGGCATCGTGATTCAGTCGTACCTTCGCCGCAGCGCGCAGGACGTCGCCACGCTGCTCGAAGACGGCATCCGCATCCGCCTGTGCAAGGGCGCCTACAATGAGCCGCCGGATCTCGCCTTCCCCGAAAAGAAGGACGTCGATGCGAACTATATCGCTCTGATGAAGACGCTGCTGAGAAGCGGCGTCTTCCACGGCATCGCCACCCACGACGAAGCGATGATCGCCGCCACGAAGGACTTCGCCCGCAAGGAAGGCATCGCCCCCTCCACTTTCGAGTTCCAGATGCTCTACGGCGTCCGCCGCGACCTGCAGCGCAAGCTCGCCCAGGAAGGCTACGGGGTGCGCGTCTATGTGCCTTTTGGCGAGGAGTGGTACCCGTACTTCATGCGCCGCCTGGCGGAACGGCCGGCCAACGTGATCTTTCTGGCCAAGAACTTTCTGCGCAACTAGGGCCTGCGACTGGCGCTCAGTTTCCGTTCGGCTCGTAAGGCTCGACCGACAGCAGGCTGGACAGCACATTCCGCTCCTGAGGCGTGTATTCACGGACGAAGCGCGCCGAGTTGAGAATCTCCTGCCGCTGTTCCGGGGGAATTCCCCGCAGATCGCGAAAGGCGCGCTGCAGCATGACGCGGCGCGCGGGTGGCATCTGGTGCAGGGCCTGAGCCGCGGCGCGCACTTCCTGCCGGCGCTCCGGCGACAGCCGCTCGAAGGCCTGGTTCCAGGCCAGAATGCGACGCCGCTCGAGCGGCGTCTTCGCGTCGAGCGAACGCAGCCGGTTCATCACCCGGGCCTGCTGCGAAGGGGACAAGCGCCCGAAGCCCGGCTCCTTCCGCAGCAGCTTCTCCTGCTGATGCAGAGGCAGATTCTGGTGCCGCGCCAGCCACTCCGGCAGACGCTCCCGCCGCGGATTCACAGGCCTCCCCATCGCAGGCCCCATGCCCGGACGCATTCCGGCTCCGCCGGGGCCGGGTTTCATGCCCGGACGCAGAGCAGCGGCGCCCGGACCCATTCCAGGCCGCATCTCCGGACGCATCGCCGATCCCCTGCCCGGGCCCAAACCAGGCCGTCGCGGGCCATTCTCCGCGCGGCGTGCGCGATTCCCCGGGCCACTCCGCTCCCGCCCGCGCCGCCCCGGCCGCTTCCAGCCCTGCCGATTCCGCTTCGGACGATTGCGGGCATTGCGTCGTGCATCCTGCCGCGCGGGCCGCGATTCCCGCGCCCCGTGGTCGCCCGCGTGGTTGGCCGGGCGTGCGGCCGGATGCGCGCCACCATGGCCGTGCTGCCCAAAGAATCCCCGCATGGCCCAGGAGGACGGCGCCAGCAACAGAAACAGAACCGCCGCGGACGCAATCATGCCGCCCGGGCGCCATCTTCTGCCCTTTGCTGTGCTTTGCATGGTGCCTTCCCCGCGGAGTTTTATAAGCTGCTGGAGTTTCCTGAATTGCCTGCGTTGCTGCTGTTTCCCGAACTTTGTCCGTCCAGCTGATTCAGCTGCTGGAAGACCACCGCATTCTCGTCCAGCGACTGCAGGTCGCGAATCACCTGCGACGAGGACTGTGCCGGCACCGGCGTCGGACGGCTCGCGAAGCCCGCATACACGCCTCCGCCCACCGCCATGATGGTGATCAGAGCGGCCGCCGCCAGCGGGCGCAGACTCAGCTTTTCCCCAAACCGCAGCCGCGCGCGCGTCCGCTCCAGCCATCCCGCCGGGGGAGCCTGCTGCTCCCGGCGCAGCATCGCGGCCATCCGCGCGTCGAACCAGGGCGAGACCTCTGGAGCTTCCCAGGCGTCCAGCGCGCCCATCGTGGCCCGCAGTTCCCGCAGCTCCCGGTCGCACTCCGCGCAGCTCTCCACATGGGAGAGCAATTCGTCGGGCGCCGACTCCGGCTCCAGCAGCAGGTCAGGCAGTTTCTCTTTGAAATTCCGGCAGATCATCATTACCTCAGTTTGTTTTAACTATTGACTTCCTTCGTTTTGGTCCCCGGTCCCCTTCAGTTCTCCTCCACAAATCCCTTGAGCCGTTCGCGCAGGGTCTGGTAGGCGCGGAAGAGCAACGACTTGGTGGCCGACTCGCTCAGGCGGAGAACCGACCCGATTTCCTTATAATCCAGTCCCTGATACTTGTGCATCAGCACGGCGGTCCGCTGCCGCTC
>DAHVZZ010000229.1:0-11977 GCA_027323785.1 Acidobacterium sp.
TGCTTCTCCTTATCGATCCGTTCCCTGCTGTTTCCGTTTACGGTCAAAGCCAACTGCCTCTGCCGCCCTCTTTGCCGAGCGCCGTTGCGCTTGGCTCCTTGATATCTGTTGCAGCGCTTAGCGCCGCTGCGCGTCTGCAATTCGTTCCGCAGCCCGCAACTTGGCGCTGCGCGCCCGCGCGTTGACTGCCATTTCCTCGTCCGTTGCCTGCACCGGCTTCTTCGTCAGTGCCTGCCAAATTCCCTGCTGCTGACCATTGCGGATCGCGTCCTTCGCCCGCCGATCTTCCAAAGAGTGAAAGCTGATGACCACCAACCGTCCGCCCGGCTTCAACATTTGCGGCGCGGCGGCCAGCAATGCGTCAATCTGCTCCAACTCTTGATTCGCATAAATTCGGAGAGCTTGAAAAACCCGGGTCGCCGGATGCAATCGCTCCGATTTCATCGTCGGGGCTGCGGACGCTACGACTTTGGCAAGTTGTGCCGTCGTCGTCAGCGGCCGCGCCCTGACAATGGCTCTGGCGATTCTCCGCGACCTCCTTTCCTCTCCGAATTCGTAAATCAGATTGGCGAGCTCTTTTTCGTCCATCTGATTTACCACCTGTTCGGCGGTGATTCCCCTGCGCGGATTCATCCGCATATCGAGGGGGCCTTCCGCACGAAAACTCAAGCCTCGATGCGCCTCGTCCAGCTGCATCGAGCTGATACCAAAATCCGCCAGCAGGCCGTCGACTTTCCGGCCGCCCAATTCGTCAGCAGCGCGGGAAAACTCAACGTCGTGCAGTTCCACAGCCGGCATATCCCCGCCGAGCTCTTCGCGGAGCGACTCCAGACGCTTGCGCGCCAGCGCCAGAGCCTCGGGGTCGCGGTCGAAACCGATCAGCCGCCCTTCGGGTCCGAGATGCCGTGCGATCTCACGGGCGTGGCCGGCGAATCCCAGCGTGGCGTCGATATACGTTCCGCCAGGCTGGACGTTCAGGTATCGGATCGCAGGTTGTAAAAGAACCGGCACATGTCTGGTGCTTTGTTCCATCGGCTCCGGCATGTGCTCCCCCTCGGGGGACTTAAGGTTACAAACCAAAACTCGCCAGCATCTGCTCGTCTTCTGGCGTCAGCGGATTCTGTTCCATGTTCTGTTTGAAGGCCTCATGGTTCGCGACCTCCAGGTACGTCTGCATTCCAAAAACCACGACATCGCCAACTACTTTTGCGGACTCCCGCAGAATCTGCGGTAGCAACACGCGGCCCTGAGCATCGATCTCCGCCATCTGGCCGTAGTAGTTCAGGCGGTCCAGCAGCTTCTTCTTCGCGGGGTTGAAATTCGGAATGGCCGCCAGCTTCTGCTCGAACTTTTCCCACTCCTGGAGTGGGTGAATTTCGGCAACCTTCCCATCCTTACTGGTGATGTAGAACTGGGCGCCATACTGCTCGTCGATCTGGCGCTTGAATTCCGCCGGCAGCTTGAGCCGCCCCTTTTCGTCAACCCGAGCTGGATGATTGCCGCGAAACATTGCCGTTCCTACCTGGGTCCCTGCCGAATTCCTGTTGGCTTGCTTTTTTGTGCGGTGCTATCCTCGGATTCGGCGATCTTCAGTGGTTGTGCTCCACTTTGTTCCACTTCTGACCACCCTCATGTTAGCCGAGGTGGTTCCCCGCCGGAAGTGGAAAATTCACTGGGGCTTGCAGAAATCGTCAAATTTTGCTCCGGAATGACAATTGTCGGAGGGAAACCCTCATTTCCTGGGCAAGCGGATCGCGACCGCCACAAGATGTAGTGTTGTCGATACAGGTTCCACGCCACCGTAACCTTACCGGCGTAACGCTTGTCATGCTGTGGCTGCCAGGGTAAAGGAGTTCCTCGACTGCTCCGATCAGCTATGACGCCGATATGGAATGGGAGCCGCGAAACACGAGCCGCTGGGCGACGCGCGCCTTTGAGGGGCCATCGCGCATTAATCTGTCGGTATGCGGATTGACAAATGGCTGTGGGCCGCCCGCTTCTTCAAAACGCGTTCGATGGCGGGCCGGGCGTGCGATCTGGGGCGCATTCAGTCGAACCAGCAGCTTGCCCGCCCTTCGCGCGAGGTGCGCGCCGGCGATTTGCTGTCCATCAAAACGGAAGGCGCCGATTACGAAGTGGAAGTGCTGGCTCTGAGCGAAATTCGCGGACCGGCGTCGGTGGCCCAGGCGCTTTATCGCGAGACCGACGCCAGCCGCGAAGCCCGACAGCGGGTAGCGGAGGAGCGCAAAGCGGGGCTCCTGTATGCGCCGGCGCCTCCCGGCCGGCCGTCGAAGCGGGATCGCCGCCGCATCATTCGGTTTCGCTCAGAGGAGTGATCAGCGGCGATTGCACGCCACCCGGAACCGACCGGTAATTTACCCGCACCTCCGTACAACCCCCAGATCGCCGCGTTCTCTCTTCGCCGGGAAGTCTGGATCGCTCTACCTGCCCGCTCCGCATGAGAGACTAGTAAATGGCGCCGACCCGGCCAGTCCGACAGGCGGCGACCAGGAAGCGAGTGTTTTCATGCTCATCAAGCTGATGAAAAGCAAGATCCACCGGGCCACCGTCACCATGTCCGACCTGCACTATGAAGGCAGTATCGGGATCGATGAGGATCTTCTGGATGCGGCGGGTATTTTGCCTTTTGAGGCGGTTCACGTGTGGAACGTGAACAATGCCAGCCGCTTCGAGACCTACGCGCTGCCTCTTGCGCGGGGAACCCGCGAAATCTGCGTGAACGGCGCGGCCGCACGGCTGGCGCAGCCGGGCGACGTGGTGATCGTCGCTACGTTCTGCTGGACCGAAGAGGATAAAGCTCGCGGCTATCAGCCCACGGTGGTTCTGGTGGACGGGAAGAACAATGTGGCCTCCCGGAAGCCGTAACAACCCCTGAAAGCAGCCGTTTTGGGTGGCGGAATCGCCAACTGCCTGGCTCCCCTTCTATTGGCGCGTCCGCTGCATGGACGACTCGACGGGTTCAGAGTACGACGGGCTGGCGGGCTGATTCCTCGACACGGTATTGGCCGGAGCGGTTGAGAATCCAGTAATGGAAGCCGTCGACGATGGCCATGAGCGCGGCCTGGTTGAGATCGCTGCTGACGCCGGCGGTGATCCACGGCTCGTGTCCATCGGCATGAAAGCTGACCGTCACGCGCACGTAGGCGGCTGAATCGTGGGCGGAGACGTCGATGGCCGTCACGCTGAAGCGGCCCAGCTTCATCAACTGAAGTTCCGGGTACCACTTTTCCAGTTCATGGCGCATGGCTCGCGTCAGCGCGTCCACCGGGCCCTCGCCTTCGGCGCGGGTGGTCCGAATAGCGGATTCACCGATGCCCAGGGACATGAACGCCTGCACAAAGCGATTGTTGGCTTCATCCGATTCGTCGAATACACGCCAGGTGCGGACGGTAAAGAGGTCGGGCACCGTCTTCAGCACGCGCAGACAGGCCAGGCGGAAGGAGACTTCGCTGGCGGTGAATCCGCCGCCTTCTATCATGGCGCGGTTGGTCTCGATCAGGGTTTGGGCCTGCGTCGCAGTGAGAGGAACTCCCAGAGTTTCCGACAGCAGGACAACGTTGGCCTTGCCGGACTGTGCGTTGACGCCGATGACGGGGCTGGCTCCGACACGCGCCGGATCGCACCAGAGATAAGCCCCGGGATTTTTGCGTTCGCTGGAGCCATGCATGCCGGCCCACGTTCCGAAGGCGCCGGTACCGACCACGGGCGCGCCGTGCGGCACATCGAGAGAAAAGGCCGCGTAAGCGGAATGCGCCAGGCTGACCAGACCGCGCAATGCCTCGGCGGAGACGAAATCCGCCTCGCCGCGCAGCTGCATACTGCCGACGACGGTGCTGAGGTTTACGTTGCCGCATCGCTCGCCGGTGCCGATGATGGTGCCCTGAACCTGCACGGCTCCCGCCAGAACGGCGGCACGGGCATTGGCGACGCCGAAGCCGCGGTCCGTATGCCCATGGAATCCGAAGGCGGCGCCGGGGTAATCGCGCACCAGACCGGCGATTACGTCCCGGACCTCTTCGGGATCGGCTCCGCCTGTGGTGTCGCACACCACGATGCGGCTGGCACCCTGGCTGACACACTGAGCGGCAAGCTGCTGGAAGTAATCGAGGGTGCGCGCGCGGTAGTCGGCGTCGCAGGGATTGCCATATTCGCGCCGGCCGCAGGCGGCATCCATGGCATGCTCCAGATCGACAATGACTTCGAGGCCGTGGTCCTGCAGGCAGGCGACGGTGTCATAGGCCATGCGCAGGTTTTCGTCCGGAGTGGTCTCCAGGGATCGCTCGATATCGAGCAGGCGCGACTTGACGACGATGACGGCCACCGGAATCCGCTGGCGGTGCCGGATCATGAACTGAACGTCGGGCCAATCCTTCACCTGGGCGGCAGGTCCGCGGGTACGACCGAAGAGGGCCAGCTTCATACTTCCGGTGTCGACGTTCTCCAGAGCCGGAGTGAGCTTGCTGACAAATTCATAGGCTCCGGCGAATCCAATCTCGGCGTAGCCCACGCCAAAGGCCGACATTCGCTGCAGCAGGGAGATGGCATTCGGCACCGATATTTCCAGATTTGGCTGCTGCAGGCCATCGCGGAAGCTGGTGTCAAAGAGTTCCGCTCTGCGCGGCCGTTGGGTCGGTTGGGTGCTCGTTTGGGTGGTCATTGCAATTTTCGCCTTATCTGGTGATGCCGAGGGTGTGAGTGAGCCGATTCGGGCAGCGCTCCAGCAATGCGGCAGGAGCAGGATTCGCGCGGAATTGGCGGCCAGAATGTGAAAAGCCACCAGCCGCGCTTGCGGGTGGTGGCCAGAAAATTGATGCTTCTTCGATCCTTCTCTTCAGGCTCCGGTTCCCGCACGCAGGTTGTGACGGCTAATTCGAATACCGGGAATGACAACGGCACCAGCGAGGCTGGTGACAACTGTCGCAATGGAGCGGAAGAAAGGCATGTTCTAGGGAGAGTAGATCAGACAGCCGTGCCGGCGTCAAGAATGCGGGGTTGAGGGCCGTGGGGCTTCCTGCCAACGGCTGAGCGAGAACGCGGGACGGAGTGGCGGTTACGGGTGGGGAGCCGGATGGAGCGTTTGAGGGTGATAAGACCGTCGAATTAGCGGAGAATAAGGCTATGAACGAGACGGGTCCCATGACGGACGTGGCCGGCGCGCTGGAAGAGATCAAAGCCGGGCGAATGATTGTGGTGGTGGACGACGAGGATCGCGAGAACGAAGGCGATCTGACGCTGGCGGCGGAGTACGTTACGCCTGAGGCCATCAATTTTATGGCGAAGCACGGGCGGGGGCTGGTGTGCCTGACGCTGACCGAGGAGCGGGCGGATTATCTGCGGCTGGGGCCGATGACGCAGGAGAATTCGTCGCGGTTTGGGACGGCGTTTACGGAAACGGTTGAGGCGCGCGAGGGCGTGACGACCGGGATTTCCGCCTACGACCGGGCACACACCATTAAGGTGGCGATCGATCCGCGGTCGACGGCGCACGATCTGGCGCGACCGGGGCATGTGTTTCCGCTGCGGGCCCGGAAGGGCGGCGTGCTGGTTCGGGCCGGCCAGACCGAGGCATCGGTGGATCTGGCGCGGCTGGCGGGACTGATTCCGGCGGGCGTGATCTGCGAAATCATGAAGGATGACGGCACCATGGCGCGGGTGCCGGACCTGATGGGGTTCTGCGAAAAGCATGGGCTGAAGATGCTGACGGTGGCGGAGCTGATCCGCTACAGGCTGCAGCACGAACGCTACATTGTGCGGGTGGCGGAGAGTCCGGTCCCGACGGAATTTGGCGAGTTTCGGATGATTGCCTATGAGAGCGAAGTGCACGGCGGAGAAAGCCATGTGGCGCTGGTGAAGGGCGATGTGTCCGGCGAGGAGCCGGTGCTGGTGCGGGTGCATTCGCACTGCCTGGCGGGCGACGCATTTGGGACGACGCTGTGCGAATGCCAGCGGACGATGCGGCAGAGTTTGAAGACGATTGCCGAGGCTGGGCGGGGCGCGCTGATCTACCTGCACAACGCGAGCCGGGGATTCGAGATCGAGCCAGCGGGCGTTGGCGAAGTGGGACGAATTCTCTTCCATCGCGAAGCACGGGCGCGGGAGCGGCATGAGGAAAGGCGGCAGCGGATTCTGCGCGAGGTCGGGCTTGGCGGCCAGATCCTGGCGGATCTGGGGATTCATCGCATCCGGCTGATGAGCAATACGCCGACGCATGTGCCGGCGCTGCAGGGCTTCAGCGTGGAGATTGTGGAGCAGGTGCCGATATCGCTGGCGGATGGCGAGCGCGGCCTTGCCACAAAAGCGTCCGCTGAATAGGCGCAGGCCGCGCTTCGAGTCTTACCGGGACAATGTTGGTTCGGCGCCAGCGACGGCTTCGCCGGGCTGGGGATAGTTCTGCAGCAGCTTGCGCGCTGCGAGATCGCGGCGGAGCTGCGCGGCATCCGTGAAGAGAACACCGGTAAGACCGAGGGCTTCGGCGGCGGCGATATTCTCGGGCTTGTCGTCGATGAAGAGGGTTTCTTCCGGCCGGACCTGGAGCTTTTCACAGGTATGCAGATAGATAGCGGGGTCGGGCTTGGCGATGCCGAGTTCGCATGACCAGGTGTTGTGGGTGAAGCCGGAGAGCCAGGCGAAATCAGGGCTGGTGAGCATGTGGCGGAGCAGGTCCGGAACCATGTTGGAGAGAATGGCGGTGCGGAGGCCGGCCCGCTGGAGAGCAGCGACCCAGGCGATCATGGGCGGGCTGAGGTGGGACCACATCAGGGTGTCGTGTTCGATGAGCGACTGAATCTGATCGGGAGTGAACTGGAGCCCCGCATCGGAAGCGAACTTCCGCCAGAAACCGACTCCATCGAGCTGGCCCAGGTCGTAGGTGTGCCGGTACCTCCAGTAGTGGCGCTCAAAAGCGGCGCGGTCGAGGCCGGAGAGGCGGATGAGCGCGGTGTGGTGTTCCGGGTCCTGCTGGCAGAGGACCATTCCGTAATCGAAGATCGCGGCCTGAATGGACATTGATTACAGGGTACAGGGTGCGGGCCCTGTTTACTGATCGTAGTTGGCCCACGCGCGGAGCACCTTGCCGGCGGAATTTTGCATGGCCCAATGTATCACTCGGCTGGGCAGAACCAGCACATGCGGGTGTGAAAAGATGAGGACGTGCATTTTTCGGCTCGGACACAGTGGGATGTGCGGGAGACGCGGCTGGCGCGCGCACTGCGCGAGCGGCGGGCGGCGGGGCTAGCCATCGCCGACCTGACGGCTTCGAATCCGACACAATGCGGTTTCCGGTACGACGAGGCGGCGATTCTGGCGGCGCTCGGAGATCGGGGGGCAATGGTCTACGATCCGGACCCGCGGGGAATGCTGCGCGCGCGTGAAGCGGTGTGCCGGTATTACGCGGAACGAGGCGCGGACGTTGAACCGGAGCAGGTGTTTCTGACGACCAGCACCAGCGAGGCCTATAGCTGGGTGTTCCGGCTCCTGTGCAATGCGGGCGACGAGGTTCTGATCGCGCAACCGAGCTATCCGCTGTTCGATTTTCTGGCGCAGATTGATGACGTGCGGCTGACGCCGTATCCGCTGCTTTACGACCATGGCTGGCAGATCGATCTGGCGGGGCTGCGGGAGCGGATCACGCCGCAGACGCGGGCGATTGCGGTGGTGCATCCGAATAATCCGACCGGGCACTTCACGCACGAGCGGCGCGAACTGGAGGCGATCTGCGCGGAACATGGCCTGGCGCTGGTGGTGGACGAGGTCTTCCTCGACTATGCCTGCTCGGAGGGTGAACGCACGGCAGCCGGAGAAGACGCCTCGAAGAGCTTTGCGACCGGCGATCACGCCGCACTGACCTTTGTGCTAAGCGGGATCAGCAAGATTGCCGGGCTGCCGCAGATGAAAGCGGCGTGGGCCTGCGTGCTGGGGCCGGAGCAGGAGCGGCGCGAGGCGCTGGATCGGCTGGAAGTGGTGGCGGATACATTTCTGTCGATGAACGCTCCGGTGCAGTGCGCTCTGCCGGCGTGGCTGGCGGCGAGTGGCGATTTGCAGGAGCAAATTCGGCAGCGGACGGCGGCGAATCTGCGAACGCTGGATGCGGTGCTGACTGGAACACCGGCGGTGACTCGGCTGCGCGTGGAGGCGGGGTGGTACGCTGTGCTGCGTGTACCGGCGCTGGACAGCGATGAGGATCTGGCGGTGCAACTGGTGGAGCGCGGAGTGAGCGTGCACCCGGGATACTTCTTCGGCTTTGGCGGCAGCGGATGGCTGGTGGTGAGTCTGCTGGCGGAAGAGGCGGAGTTTCGGCGGGGAGTGGCGGGAATCTGCGGGATGTTTACGGAGCAGGCCTGAAACTGGGCGCGGGGATGGATGGCGTTTGGTGGGAACCAATGCCATCCATTTTTGAATGCGTATGCCTGGCGTCTGCCGAAGCTACGATTGGTATTGCTCGTCCGTGACGTGTTCGAGCCAGTCGACGGTTTTGCCGTCCAGCCTTTCCTGAATGGCGATGTGGGTCATGGCGGTGGTGGGCGCGGCACCGTGCCAATGCTTTTCTCCCGGCGGAAACCAGACCACGTCGCCGGGATGAATTTCCTCGACAGGGCCGCCCCAGCGCTGCACCCGGCCACTGCCAGAGGTGACGATGAGCGTCTGGCCGAGGGGGTGGGTGTGCCAGGCGGTGCGCGCGCCAGGCTCGAAGGTGACGATGGCACCGGCGGTGCGGGCCGGATCGGGTGCTTCAAAGAGCGGGTCGATGCGAACGGACCCGGTGAAGTATTCCGCCGGACCTCTGCGGGATGGCTGAGTGCCGCTGTGCTGAACTTTCATGGACACTATTGTCTCCCCAGCGGACACGATGAGGACAGCCGCGACAGTTGCCATGCTAATTCGGAAGGTGCAGCGCGGGCACAACGGGAGCTAACCTGAAAGCTGAGGAGGGGACGCCATGCCGTCTCGTTGCACTCATCTGAACCAGATCAGGATCACATCGACAGACAAGCATGTATGCGAAGACTGCGTGAAGACCGGCGACAGCTGGGTTCATCTGCGGCTTTGCCTGGAATGCGGACACGTGGGGTGCTGCGACTCGTCGAAGAACAAGCATGCGACGCGGCATTTCAGGGCAACAGCGCATCCGCTGGTGCGATCCATCGAGCGTGGAGAACACTGGGTGTGGTGTTACGAGGATGAGACGATGGCAGGCGAGATCCACAACGGCCGAGTGGCTCCGCCACGCGGCAGCATGGACTAATGCGCATCGATGCGCTGCCTCAGGCAAAGCCGCCCTTTGCGGACGGGAGAAGAATCCGATGACGGCAGGCTCGCCTGCCGTCATCGGGAGTGCGCAGATCAAATAGCCGCCGTACCTCGTTCTTAATTGCGTATTCGAACGGCCTGGTCAATGTGAGAGACAAAGATTTTCCCGTCTCCGATTTTGCCGGTACGGGCGGTGGAGAGAATGGCCGCTATGGCTTTTTCGAGGAGTTCGTCACTGACGACCGCCTCGATCTTGATCTTGGGCAACAGGTCAACGCTGTACTCGTGGCCGCGATAGAACTCCGTATGCCCCTTCTGCCGGCCGTGGCCGCGAGCCTCAAGGATCGTCATACCTTCGATACCCGCGTCCAGCAGAGCCTGCTTGACCGCATCGAGCTTTGATGGCTGAATGATGGCTTCAATTTTTTGCATAATCCCGTCCTCAGTTATGGATCGATATCGAAATCAGGTGAGCGGAATTGCGGCTGCTATGACGCGAAGTCATAACCCTCTTCACCGTGCTGGGAGATGTCGAGACCTTCGACTTCCTGCTCCGGCGTGACGCGCAGGCCAATCGTAAGGTCAACGATCTTGAGAATGATCAGCGTTCCAACGATGGAGATGCCCCATGCAATGCCCACACCGACAAACTGATTGATGAGCTGGTGCCAGTTGCCTTCGATCACGCCGGAAGGCAGAGTGGCGCCGGTTTTTGCGTCCTTGAATATCGGATTGATCGCGCTGGAAGCAAAGACGCCGGTGAGGATGGCGCCGATGGTGCCACCCGCTCCATGGACGCCGAAGGCATCGAGCGAATCGTCGTAGCCGAACCAGGATTTGACGCGAGTCACCATGAAATAGCAGAAGGCGCCAGCGACGATACCGATGACAAACGCAGACATAGGCTGAACGAAGCCGGCTGCCGGAGTAATGGCAACGAGTCCGGCAACGGCGCCGGAGATAGCGCCGAGAACGGTTGGCTTGCCGCGATGGAGCCACTCCACTCCCGCCCACCCGATGGCAGCGGTGGCGGTGGCAAACTGCGTGTTCACGAAGGCGCTGGTCGCCAGCGGCCCGGCATTGAGGGCGCTTCCGGCATTAAAGCCAAACCAGCCAACCCAGAGCAGGCAGGCTCCGACGACGCTGAGCACCAGAGAATGCGGCGGCATGGGTTCTTTGGAATACCCGATGCGTTTACCGAGGTAGAGCGCGCAGACCAGGGCTGAGACACCGGAGGTGATATGAACCACCGTGCCACCCGCGAAGTCGAGCGTGGGGAACCTTCCGCCCAGCGCGGCATTGAGGAAGCCACCCTTGCCCCAAACCATATGGGCCATGGGCGAATAGACGAACAGAGACCACAGAGAGAGGAACGCCGCCATAGCGCTGAATTTCATGCGTTCAGCAAATGCGCCGGTAACAAGCGCGGGAGTGATGATGGCGAACATCAGCTGGTAAATCATGTAGGTCTGGATAGGAATGGTTCCCGCGTAAGCGGGATCCGGAGCCAGGCCAACTCCACGCAGGAAGGCATGCTGTAAACCGCCAATGAACGGCGTACCGGAACCGAAAGCAAGGCTGTAGCCGACGAGGCCCCAGATCAGAGTGATGAGGCACATCATGCTGAAGCTTTGCATCATGGTGGCGAGCACGTTCTTCTTGCGAACCAGTCCGCTGTAATAGAGCGCCAGCCCGGGACCAGTCATCATCAGAACCAGAGCAGCACTAACGAGCATCCACCCGTTGTCTCCCGACATCTGCGCATTTGCAATCTGCGCCTGAATCTGCGCCATCTGACTGGCGGCGGATGCGGTCGAAGACTGCGCCAGGGCCGGTACCCCGCAGAAGAGGAGCCCCAGTCCTCCGAAAAGCAGCCGTCTGGGACGCATTGCAATTACCGCCGCAAGAAGAACAAGCCCAACAAGGAGAATCGCGATGCCTGGGACGCCCGGCATCATTCGAATGCCGACGCCTGTGGCCGCCAACCCTCCCAAAAACAGGCCGACTACCCGGCCCTGCTGTATGTTTGCTGCCATCTCAGTTCCTCCGTGGATGAGAAATCGTTAGTGTGGTTGTTCTTCGCCTCCGGCGGTTCCGGGGAGGATGAGCCGTTGGCAGGAAAGCGGGGATGCGGGAAAAGTCAGTTAAGCCCTGCGTTGCACACAGGTGCGCCAATGCGAGGCCCGCGGCTGAGGCGGCCCCTCCTGGAGACGTGCGCCATGAATGCCTGCGCGAAGCGACAGCGGGTGCTCGATGGCAAGAGGTCCTAAAGGCGATGGTTGAGGCCGGAACGTCTGGCGATTCATTGTGCACCTCCGTTGCAGAAATTGAAGCGAAGCCGAACCCGCCGGGGCGGGCGTATGACTGAGGAAGAGCTATCGAGAGCATGTGCTCCGCAAACTCCACCCGGAGCTCTGATCCAGCGCGGTCCCCTCTCAGGTGTTTTCGGCCTCTTGCTATACGTTCACGAAAACATACGGCCTATGAGGATTCCATGAAGAGGCGATAAGTAAGCCCATTCCAGCGACACGCCAGGACCGGAGCAGCAGATGGATGGGAGTGGAGGCGCACAGCCGTCTTCCGGCTGCCGTCATGAAGCACCGGATGGAGTGAAAGCCTCAGCGATGCCGGGAGAGCAAGGCGACGAGGAGGAACGGGCTGATGAGCAGGACAGCAATGACCGAGTAGAGGAGCACCCTGGAGGTGACCG
>DAHVZZ010000237.1:0-3577 GCA_027323785.1 Acidobacterium sp.
TCTCGCCGCGCCGCCTCCAGCTCCCGCGCGTGCTGCGCATCCTTTTCCGCCAGAACCCGCTCCAGCGCCGGCGCCTCCGCCTTCGAATGCGGCTCCTCCGCCGCCATCGCCCTTCCCAGCACCGGATACCGCATCGGCCGAACCATCCCGGCATTGCCCAGCATCGTTTCCTCTCTCCCATCACGCGACGTAATCGTCGCCCTGTTCCAGTTTCAGAATCACCTTGCCCTCCGCTTCCAGCTGCCGCGCCAGCGCCAGAACCTCGTGCTGCGCCCCGGCCACTTCGCGCCCGCGCACCGGACCCATCACCTCCATGTCCTCCCGCAGCATGTCCGCCGCCCGCGACGACATCGCGGAAAACACGTGCGCCCGCAGATCCTCCTTCGCCCCCCGCAGCGCCAGCGCCAGCTGCCGCTTGTCCGCCGCCGACACAATCTCCCGCATGCTCGCCGGCGGAATCGTCACCAGATCCTCAAACGTGAACATCAGATTCCGGATGCTCAGCGCCATCTCCACATCCGCCGCCTCAATCTCCTCCAGAATCTTCTTCGTCTCCTCCGACTCCATCCGGTTCAGCAGATCCGCCACCGCCTTGAATCCGGCATACGACTTGCGTGCCGTGTCCCCCATGTTCTCCAGCCGCCGATGCAGAATCATCGCCACCCGCTGTGCCATCTCCGGCGAAAACTGCCGCATCGCCGCCAGCCGCCGGATCGACTGCACCCGCCGCTCCTCGCTCAGGCTGTCGATCACCACCGACGCCTTGCGCGGATCCAGATGCGCCAGCACAATCGCAATCGTCTGCGGATGCTCGCTCTCCAGAAACTTCCCCAGCTGCTGCGGATCCACCCGCTCCAGCATCGACAGGTCGCTCTGGCTCGCCTCCTGCGCCCGCTTCACCAGCGCCAGCAGATCCTCCGCCCGCTGCTTGCCGAACGTATCCACCAGCAGCTTCGTCGCATAGTCCAGCCCGCCGTGGACCATGTACTGCTGCGTCTCCAGCATCTCCCGGAATTCCTCCACCACTTCCAGAGAAACCTCCGGCGGAATGCTGCGCAGCTCGGCAATCTCCTCGGTCAGCCGCCGCACATCGGCCTCGGCCAGGTTCTGCAGAATCTTCTTTCCCAGATCGTCCCCGACCGCCACCAGAAAAATCGCCGCCTTCCGCAGCCCGCTCAGCGGCTCGCGGTCGTGGTCCGAGCTGGTGGAGAGGCGCAGGGGGGACGCTGACATCCATTACTCCGAGCGAATCCAGCTCTCAAGCAGCCGCGTGCTCTGCGCCGGATCGCGCTTCACCTGCTCGGAAACCTGTTCAAAAACATTCTGCGCGCGCACCCGCTGCTGGGAAACCGCCCGAACAGACCCCAGCTCCGGCGTCTCCGGCTGGGCCGCCAGCTGCTGCGCCCCTGCCGCCGCCTTCGCCGCGGGACGCGCCTTCGCCGGCGCCGTCAGCGACTTCACCACCGGCCGCGCAACGAAGAGGAACACGCCCAGCAGCGCCGCCAGAATCACGCCGTACCGCAGCAGTCCCTGCTGCCGCGCAATCGCCGCCAGCCATCGATTCACCCGCGACACCGGCTGCGGAGCCACATTGTCGTTAAACGGAATCTCCTCCACGCTGATCTGATCGCCGCGCGAGGGATCGAAGCCGATCGCCGCCTCCGCCAGGTTCGTCAGCTCCTTCATCTCCTGCGCCGACCGCGGCTGCCACTTCGTCTGCGCTCCCGCGCCCACCTGCCGGTAGTTGATCAGCACCGCCGCCGTCAGCCGCCGCACGCCCCCCGCCGCCTCCTCGGTATGCCGCACCTTTTTCGACACTCCATACGTCGCGCTCTGCTGCTTCATCGTCTGCGTCGCCGGCGTCTGCGGCGGATACAGCGGCGGCTTTGTGTTCGGAGCGTTGCTCGCGGTTCCGGGCACGCCCGAAGCCGTGGGCTGCGCCGAGCTCTGATCCGTGCTCTGCATCGATAAGGTCGCCGTCTGCGCCGGGTTATAGGTTTCGTCCGTCTCATCGGCCGATACCGGACTGTAGTCCACATTGACCGAGGCCCGGACATTTCCCGCTCCCGCCACCGGCTCAATCGTCTCCACCAGCTTCTCCGCCATCTCCCGCTCCTGGCGGTTCACCCGCGCATCCGGACTCTCGTGCCCCAGCAGTCCGCCCCCGGCCGCATCCACCACCACCACGTTCTCCGCCCGCAGCCCATCCACCGCGCTGGCCACCAGATTCTCAATCCCCTGCACCTGATCGTCCGAGAGCGGGTGCCGCAGACGCACCACCACCGAGGCCTTGGCCGCACGCTGCTGCGCCTCGAACAGCGAATCGTGCGGCAGCACCAGGTTCACCCGCGCCGACCGCACCGCGTTCAGCGTGTCGATCGTCTGCTCCAGCTCGCCCTCCAGCGCGCGCTGGTAATTCACCTTCTCGTCGAATTCCGAGCCCATCCAGTTCGGCTTGTCGAAAATCTCAAAGCCCATCCGCCCGCTCGTCGGCCCGCCCTTCGCCGTCGTGATCAGCCGCGCCTTGTCCAGATTCTCTACCGGCACCCGCAGCGCCGATCCGTCCGGCGACACGTCGAAGGGAATCTTTGCCGTCGTCAGCTCCTGCGCGATCTGGCGCGCGTCGTCCGCATCCAGCCCCGCATAGAGCACCCGCCAGTCCGTCCGGTTCGCAAACCACAGCACCGCCGCCAGGCTCGCCACCAGCAGCCCGGCCGCCGTCAGCAGCCGCGTCCGCCGCCCCGGCTCCATCTGCCGCAGGCGCGCGTAGGCCTCCGTCGCCAGAGCGTTCGCCCGCTCCATGCTGAACCCCGGCTGCGATTTTCCTGAACCCTCTGCCATGCTTCCGTCTCATTCCTCAGAACTGCATGCCCATCACCTGCTGGTACGCCGCCACCGCCTTGTTCCGCACCGCCAGCGCCAGCTCGAAGGCCATGTCCGCCTTCTGCGTCGCAATCATCGCGTCGTGAATGTCGCTGCCGCTGCCGGTCATCATGCCCTCCACCGCGCTCGACGCCTGATCCTCCAGCCGGTTCACGCTGCCGATGGCGCTCTTCAGCAGACTCCCGAAGGGCGTCGCCGCCTGCGACCCGCCGCTCAACCCCGCCGCACTCGACCCGTCGCCGATCGCCGCTGGCGATATCCCTACAACCTGCATGGCACCCCTCCCAGCAAAAACCTTTTCCCGGCCGCTCCGGCCCCATCACCGCTATTGCAACCCGGACCGCCCCTACTTCAATATGTCCAGCGCGGAGCTGATCATGCCCTTCTCCGCCTGCACCGCCGAGCTGTTCAGCCCATAAGCCCGCGTCGCGCCCATCAGGTCCACCATCTCCGTGATCGGATTAATGTCCGGATACGAGACATATCCCTGCTGATCCGCATCCGGAGAACCCGGATCGTACCGCTTCAGCGGAGCGTTCTGATCCTGCACCACCGCCGTCACCCGAACCCCGCCAATCTCCGGCTCCGTGTCCTCGAACGTCGACTCGCCCGGAAACGGCGCCGCGCCCGGCGCGCCCATCTGGCCTGTCATCTGGCCCGCTGCCGATCCCGCCATCTGGCTGGCCATCCCGGC
>DAHVZZ010000268.1:0-4118 GCA_027323785.1 Acidobacterium sp.
CACCGCGACCACGCGCTGCGGCATCCACCGCTATCGCTATCCCGTGCTGCCGGCGGAAACAAAGCGCGGCCTGATGCTCGATCTCGTCCACGGCATCGGCTGTCACGCCTACGCGGCGGAGCTGCATTTTGAGAGCCCCACGCGCATCAGCGGATCGCGCTCCACGCGCGGCTGGGCGGCAAACAAGCAGGTTTACTTCGTCATGGAGCTGTCCCATCCCGTCGCTGCGGTTCAGGCGCAGGTCGATGGAGCCGTCCGCACCGTCGCCGTCGGCGATCGCCTCTCCGGCAAGCACATCCGGGCGATCCTGAGTCAGGCTTCCACCGCCGAGCCGCTCGTCGTCCGTGTCGGCATCTCCGGAACCAGCATCGACGGAGCATCAAAGAATCTCGCCGCGGAAGCGCCGCACTTCGACTTCGACAGCATCCTGCAGGCGAATGAGCGGGCCTGGCGAAAGTCGCTGGGCGTACTGCAGGCGTCGCTTCCTTCCACCGCGCTGCAGCAGACCTTCGACACCGCCGCTTATCACGGGCTGATCGCTCCGGCTACCTTCAACGATGTGGACGGCACTTATCGCGGTCAGGATCACCGTAACTATCCGAACCCTGGATTTACGAAGTACACCACTCTTTCCATCTGGGATATCTATCGCGGCGAGTTTCCTTTCATCATGCTGATGCAGCCGCATCGCGTGCCGGATGTCATCCGGACGCTGCTGGCCGACTATCAGCAGCTCCAGCAGCATTCGCTGCCCGTGTGGCCGCTGTGGGGCAACGAGACCTGGTGCATGACCGGCTTCCACGTGGTCGGGATGATCGTCGGCGCATACGCCCGCGGCTTCCGCGGCTTCGACGTGGAAGCCGCCTATGCCGCCATGCGCGACACCGCCATGGTCGGCGCCACGGCCAACGACAACAAAGCCCTGCAGGAGCAGTTCCGAAGCCTGGGCTATGTCGCCACCGGCAAGCAGCGCCAGTCCGTCTCCCGCACCCTTGACTTCGCCTACGACTACTGGTGCGTCGGCGCCATGGCCGACCTGCTGGGCAAGCACGACGACGCGGCGCTCTTCTACAAGCTCGGCCAGAACTATCGGAACCTTTTCGATCCCGCCTCCGGCTTTATGCGCGGCAAAACCGAAAACGGCCAATGGCGCGAGCCCTTCCGCCCCGACGAGGAATACTGGCACGACTACACCGAGTCCGATGCGTGGCAGGCGACCTTCAACGTCATGCAGGACGTGCAGGGCCTGATCGGCCTCTACGGCGGCGACGCCGCTTTCATCGCCAAACTCGACGCCCTCTTTGCCGCGCCCTCCAAAATCCTCAACTCCCCCCCGGACATTAGCGGCATGGTCGGGCAGGATGCGCAGGGCAACGAGCCCAGCAACCATATTCCCTACCTTTATTCATTTGCCGGCGCACCATGGAAGACCCAGGAGCGCGTCCGCTCCGTGATGAAGCTCTACAACAACACGCCGCAGGGCGTTCCCGGCAATGACGACTGCGGGCAGACCTCCAGCTGGTTCGTCTTCGCGTCCCTCGGGTTCTATCCTGTCAACGCCGTCACCGGCGTTTACGTGCTCGGCAGCCCGCTGGTGCGCCGCGCCACGCTGCGCAATCCCGCCGCCGGAACCACCTTCACCGTCGTTGCCGAAAACAACTCGCCGGAGAATATCTACGTCCAGAGCGTCGAGCTGAACGGCAAGCCGCTCTCGCGCTCCTGGTTCACCCATGCCGACATCCTCACCGGCGGCGAGCTGCGCTTCCGCATGGGCAGCCGCCCCAACAAGGAATGGGGCGCTGCGGCGGCCGATCGTCCTCCCTCCGGTCTCCTCAAAAGCCCCGCCTCAAAATAGTTGAACGCCGCGGTCGAATCGTTCCTTCCGCGGCTGTCCACTCCCTCCGCGCGAAAACTGTCCCGAAGCCAGGACAAGTTCGTCGAGACATTTGGACGGCTCGCCCGCGCCATCCCACGTTCCAGCCACAACTCTCCTTCTCTCAACCCGAAATAGAGCCAGCCCGCCTTCGCACATCACTCTCAGCCGCGGCCCCTGGTTTGCATGAGTTATCCGTGTCCCTTTCGACGGGGAACCCTGGCTGCGCTTCGCTATCGCCCGTCCCTGATCTCATGCCCAACCGGAGCCTGGGAGGCATTGCTTCCCCGCTCCAGAATCGAGGAAACCCAATGGAGACTGCCCTCATGCAAAATCACTCACTCCCGCGGCTCGGCCAACCCGCTCCGCTCTTTGAGGCGGAGACCACCCATGGCACGCTGCGGCTCGAGGACTTCCGCGGAAGCTGGCTCATCCTTTTCTCGCATCCGGCCGACTTCACCCCTGTCTGCACCACGGAATTTGTCGCCTTCGCGGAGAT
Source organism: Acidobacterium sp. (assembly GCA_027323785.1). Taxonomy (GTDB): domain Bacteria; phylum Acidobacteriota; class Terriglobia; order Terriglobales; family Acidobacteriaceae; genus Palsa-343. The sequence continues at coordinate 2,373 of DAHVZZ010000268.1, forward strand.
TGCTCCGGAGCTGCGCAAGCGCGGCGTGGAGCTGTGCGGCCTGAGCATCGACAGCACCTTCTCCCACATCGCCTGGGTCCGCAACATCGAGCACAACTTCGGCGTCAAGATTCCCTTCCCTGTCATCGCCGACCTGAATAAGGAAGTCGCCTCGCTTTACGGCATGATTATGCCCGGCGAAAGTAAGACCGAAACCAGCCGCTGCCTCTTCGTCATCGATCCCAACGGCATTCTGCGCGCCATGATCTATTACCCCCTCAGCACCGGCCGGAACACCCAGGAAGTCCTGCGCCTCATCGACGCGCTCCAGGCCACCGACAAATTCGGTATCGCCACGCCCGCCAACTGGAAGCCCGGCGAAAAGGTCATCGTCCCTCCGCCCAGGACCGTCGAGGATGCCGATCAGCGCATGAAGGCCGGCTTCGACACCAAAGACTGGTACTTCTCGAAGAAGGCCGTCTGACCACCTCCGCCTTTCGGCGGAAGAAAGAAGATCGGCATTATGCCCTGCATCAACGCCAGCGGTGAACTCACCGAATCCGCGCGGAAGATCCTCACCGCCATGGATCGGCCTGCCCCGCTCCCCCAAATCGCCGCCCACGCGGAGCTTCCGCTCTACCGCATTCGCAGCGCCGCCCGCGAACTCGCTCAGGCCGGCCTCGTCTCCGAATCGCAGGACGAGTGGCAGATCACCGCTGCCGGCCGCGCCGCCCTGGAGCGAAAGCTCCTCGCGGCATGAACCCAGTCCTCATGCGGGCCGGAAGCCCTCGCGCTCCGGCCCCGTGAATCATCTCTCCGCAAAGGAGGTCGTCATGAAGAAGTACGTCATGGAACTCATCGGAACCTTCTTCCTGGTCTTCACCGTTGGCATGTCCGTGCTGCCTGGAGACAGCGCTGTCATCGCGCCCCTGGCCATCGGCTCGGTTCTCATGGTGATGATCTATGCCGGAGGCCATATCTCCGGCGGCCACTATAACCCAGCCGTCACTCTCGGCGTCTGGCTCCGCGGCGGCTGCGAAAAGAAGGATGTTCTTCCCTACATGGCCTTCCAGGTCGCCGGAGCACTCCTGGCCGGAGCCGCTGTCCGACTCCTGCTGCCCAATGCCCAGCCGCAACCCCGCGATCTGGCCATGATCCCCGAGCTGGTGGCTGAATTCCTCTTCACCTTCGCTCTGGTCTTTGTGGTGCTCAACGCCGCCACCTCCAAAGACAATGCCGGCAATTCCTTTTACGGCCTGGCCATCGGATTCACCGTCACCGCCGGAGCCTTCGCCGTCGGAGGCGTCGCGTCAGCCGCATTCAATCCGGCCGTCGCCGTCGGCATCTCGCTCATGGGACTCGTCGCCTGGTCGAAGATCTGGGTCATTCTCGTCGCCAACCTCGCCGGAGGGGCTGTTGCCGCGCTCGCCTTCAACGCCCTTGCCCCCGAGCAGACCGCGCCCGCTCCGCCGGCAAAGTTCCGTACCAATCCCTGATACCGGCGTCCGCTCCCATCGTGGCGGCCTTCCTCCGGCGGGCGTCGGCTGAACCATCAGCCACTGCTCGCCGGAACCGCTCCTACGAATCCTTCCGCTCGGGCCTCGGATCCTTCGGATCAACCCGGTTGATCCGGTCCGACTGATCCTCTCGCCGCTCCTGCTCGCGTCGCCTCTCGCGCTCTTCGCGCTCCTCACGGCCATCGCTCATCTCCGCTCCTCCTCACCGCCGAAGGCCCGGCATTCCAAGCCGGATCGGCACATTCCGTTC
>DAHVZZ010000273.1:0-1847 GCA_027323785.1 Acidobacterium sp.
AGCTTTTGAGGAGATTTCTTATCAGCGCCAAATTTTATCTCCCCACGGAGCGGCTGCATAGGGCATGGGAATAGTGGCGATGGGTCAGGGCTACTGGGAGACGGTGAGCATGATGGGCGTAGAGGGGTCAACACGATAGCCGGCGGGCGGGTTCTGGGCCACGACGGTGCCCGGATCTGGGGCGGGAACAGCAGGAGTGGGTACGCCGGAAGTGGGCTCGCTGCGGGGCATTTGCTGCACGGGGGCCTGGCTGAGGCCGGCGCGGGTGAGAGCCAGAGTGGCGGCGGCGAGCGGCTGACCGACGAGGCGTGGCATGACCAGGGCCTGATCGGGAGGTGGCGCGGGAGCGGCCACAAGAAGATTCATGACGGGGCGCGCGATTCCCTGGGCGTCGGGCGAGGGGCTCTGGGCGATGACGGCGCCAGGCTGGGCTGAGGGCCAGGGGAGGGTGGCAATGAATCCCAGCTGAAGGCCGGCGCGATGAATATCGATGGAAGCGATGCGCTGATCTTTGCCGATCTCATTGGGGACGACGATTTTTTGAGGGCCAAGGCTTTCGGTGATCCAGACGTGCCAGCCGTGGCGGACGATGGTTCCGGCAGCGGGCGACTGGCGGGAGACGCGGCCGGCGGGAACGTCGTCGGAATAGAGGCGGTTCTCCACATGCAGATAGAGACGGGCGGCGGAGGCGCGATGGGCGGCTTCGGGGATGGTCATGCCGCTGAAGCTGGGGACGGAGACTTCCGCGCTGTGAATGGCCAGATGCATGGTGGCGATGGCCGCGCCCATGGCGACGGCCAGCAGCAGCATGACGATCATTACGAAGCGGAAGAATCCTCTCATGATTCGTACTCGATGGAATAGTCGACGGCGGCGGACTTCTCGAGCATTTTTGAGACGGAGCAGTATTTGTTCTTTGAAAGCGCGACAGCGTCCTCAGCGGCCTTCGGGGTTACTTTACCGCGAATTCGATAGGTGAGGTGAATGCGGGTGAAGACGCGGGGTGGCTCGGGCGCCTGTTCGGCTTCGGCGGTGACGGTGAGGCCTTCGAGGGGCTCGCGTTTTTTCTGGAGGATGCTGACGACGTCGACGGAGGTGCAGCCGCAAAGGGCGGCGAGGACGGCTTCCATGGGGCTGGGCCCGGCGGTATGTTCGGCGGCGTCGAAGCGGATGGTGTGACCGCTCTGCGAGCGGCCGTCGAAGAGCATTCCGGAGTTCCAATCCGAGCTGGCGATCATGCGGGTCTCCCTGTACTGCGGCGGTGGCTACTGGCGGTGTTGGTTGTCGGATGCGGGTTCGGGATGGATGAGGATGCGGTCCACCTCGGGACATTCCAGCTTAAAGCGGTTTTCGAGGGCGGTGATGCATTCGTGGACCTGGCGCATGGGCATGGCGTCGGGGAGGGTGCTGTGGCAGGTCACGTGGAGGCGATCGCCGACGCGGTCGACGAGGACTTCGTGGATGTCGAGGATTCCGGGGACGGCCCTGGCGGCGGCGTGGAGGTGGCGTTCCAGGCGGCGGTTCTGCTCGATGCGGGTGGGGGCTTCGATGGTAGCTGGCTCGCTCTCGATGTGGGTGAGGACGGAATGGACCTGAGGCAGCTCGTGGCGGATCTGGTTTTCCATGTCGTGGACGAAGCGGTGGGCTTCAAGGAGGGGGAGGGTCTCGGGCAGCTCGACGTGCTGCTCCACGTGGAGGCCATCGGGGAAGGACTCAATGCTGACGTCGTGGAAGACGACGTTGTTGCGGGAGCCGATGCCGCGCACCTTGTCGAAGATGCTTTCAGCGACGGTGGAGCGGGGGACGGTGCCGATGACGACATCGGCGTTGGGGAGAACGCGCTGGAC
>DAHVZZ010000275.1:0-8192 GCA_027323785.1 Acidobacterium sp.
ATCTTCCGCCGCTGGGTCGAATCGCCCAGTCGAGTCGAATCCTGACCGAAACATCCCCCATGGCCGCCATCGGCGAATCCGATCTCGCCCTCATGCACGCCGCCCTCGCCGAGGCCAGCGCGGCCGCTCAGGCTGGCGAAGTCCCTATCGGAGCCGTCGTCGCCCTGCGTGGCGAAATCATCGCCCGCGGCCAAAACCGCGTCCTCCGCGACTGCGACCCCACCGCCCACGCCGAAATGGTCGCCCTGCGTGCTGCCGCCCACGCCATCGGTAACTACCGCCTCCTCGACTGCGAGCTGTTCGTCACCCTCGAGCCCTGCGCCATGTGCGCCGGAGCCATGATCCACGCCCGCCTCGGCCGCCTCGTCTACGGCGCCTCCGACCCCAAAGCCGGCGCCGCCGGGTCGGTCCTCCAGGTCCTCAACCACCCCCGCCTCAACCATCAGATGGCCGTCACCTCCGGCGTTCTCGCCGAGGAATGCGGCGAGCTTCTCCGTGCCTTCTTCCGCGAACGCCGCTGACCGCAACAGCCGCGCAACACGCCTCCCCTAAACTGGAAGCAGATGTCTTCTTCCATCCAGATGATCGTCATCGATATCGATGGCACGCTCCTGCCCTCCTCCGGCGCCATTGTCAGCCCCGGCAACTGCGAAGCTCTCCGCGAGGTTCAGGCCGCCGGCATTGACGTCGTCATCGCCACCGGCCGCCGCCACGCCTACGCCACGCCGCTCCTCGCGCCCGTCGGACTCGCCCCGGAAACCGTCTTCATCACCTCCAATGGCACCGTCACCCGCACCATGGCAGGGCAAGGAATCGACCGTTTTGTCCTTTCCGTGGAGACTGCTCGCGCCCTCTGCCCGGCCCTGCGCCCGCTGGGAACCACCGTCTTCACCTTCGACCGCGAAGGCCCCGGCGAAATGGTCCTCGAATCGCTCCAGACCCTCCACGACCGCATCTCTCTCTGGGTGGAAGCCAACCGCTCCTCCATCCGCGAAGTTCGCCCGCTCGAACGCGCCTTCGATACCGGCGAGGCGCCCATCCAGGGCATGGTCTGCGGCGAGGTGGATGCCATGCGCCAGGCCGAAAGCTGGCTCCTGGCCAGCCAATACGCCTCGCTCATCGCGCTCCATCGCACTGAATATCCCGCCCGCGACCTCACCATCCTCGACATCCTGCCCCCCGGCTGCTCCAAGGGAGCCGCACTCCGCCGCTTCGCCGCTCGCCGGCGCCTCCAGCCGGACCAAATCGTCGCCCTCGGCGACAACTGGAACGACCTGGAGATGCTGGAGTTTGCGGGGCACTCCTGCGTCATGGCCAATAGCGCTCCCGGTCTGATCGAGCTCGCCCGCCGCCGCGTATGGACCGTCGTTCCTTCCAGCGACGACGACGGTGTCGCCCACGTCCTCCGGAGCGTATTGGACGGCTCCTGCGTCTCCGAATGGTAGAGTGAAAGCCATGTCGCGCTTCCGCAGCCAAATCTCGATCCCCGCGTTCTTTGGCGTGGCCCTGCTGGCCTGCTTCGGGACCGTGGCTCATGCCGCCGAGCGCATCGTTCTGAAGAACGGATTCGACATCGTCTGCGACCATCGCGCCGCCATCGGCGGCAACGTCCGCCTCTACTTCAACGCCTCCGGCTCCAACTACATGGAAGTCCCCGCGTCGGAGATCGCCTCCGCCGAACATATCGCCCTGCCGGCCGCGCCCGCCGCCAAATCCGCTCAGCATCCCCGGCAATCGCCAGTTCCGGCGCAGCTCTCGAGCGCCCAGCTCCGCCCCATGCTCCAGCGTGCCGGATCGGCCTTCGATATCGACTCCGACCTCCTCGCCAGCATCGTCCGCGCCGAAAGCGATGGCCAAACCCACGCCGTCAGCCGCGCCGGAGCCCAGGGTCTCATGCAGCTCATGCCCGGAACCGCCGCTCAGCTCGGAATCCGCAACTCCTTCGCCCCGGCCCAGAACATCGACGGCGGAGCTGCCTATCTCGATACGCTGCTCATCCGCTATCACGATAATCTGCCGCTGGCCCTGGCTGCCTACAACGCCGGACCCGCCGCCGTCGCCCGCTGGCACGGCATCCCGCCCTACCCTGAGACCCGCGCCTATGTGGCCCGCGTCATTCGCGAATACAACCGCCTGTATGAGCTTCGCCTCCGGGCCGAAGAGCACGCCCGTGCTCAGATCGCTTCCGCCGCCCACCGGCCCTGAAACCGTGCTTCCCGGCGTGCCGTATCCTTTCCATGGAGCTTCTCTTTGAAAAACAATAAAAATCGGATTGTGCTGCTGGTGGTCCTGCTGGCCCTGGCCGCGCTCATCTGGTTTGGCCGCGGCCGCATTCACGCGTTCAACTGGTCTGTCTTTGTCCGGCAGCTCCATCAGGCCGACTGGAAGCTCTTTGCCGTTGCCATCGGCCTCATCTGGCTCGGATACCTGCTGCGCGCCGTCCGCTGGGCGCTGCTCATGCGCCCGGCAAAACACGTTCAGCCGCTCAGCATCTTCGGCAGCCAGGTCATCGGCTTCACCGCCGTCGCCCTGCTCGGCCGTCCCGCGGACCTCGTCCGCCCCTACCTCGTCGCCCGCCGCACCGGCACCTCCATCGCCTCCCAGATCGGCGTTTACACCGTCGAGCGCATGTTCGACTTTGGCTCCATCGCCTTCATCTTCTCCATCTTCCTGCTCTTCGGCCCCGCCCACGGCCTGCCCGATCCCGAGCGCATTCACCACGCCGCACTGGCCGGCCTCCTCGCCACCGCCGTCCTCGCAGGCTTCGCTGCCTTTGCCCGCATCTCCGGACACCGGGCCGCCGCCTTCGCCGAACGCCTCTTCGGCTCCTTTTCTCCCCGCATCGGCGCTGCCGTGGCGGACAAGGTCCTCGCCTTCCGCGAAGGCCTCAGCGCCATCTCCTCGCCCCTCGATTTCCTCTTTTCCCTGGTTGTTTCCCTGGTCATGTGGGCCATGATCGCCGGAGCCTACTTGGAGACCGCCCACGCCTTCACGGCCTCGCCCGCCCTGGCCGCTCTCACCATCTCCCAGTGCATGTTGCTCATGGCCGGCAGCATGGCCAGCTCCACCCTGCAGCTCCCGGTCGTCGGCTGGTTTACCCAGATCGCCTTCAACGCGGCCCTGATTCAGCTCTTCTTCGCCGCTTCCCCTGAATCGGCGCTCGCCTGCGGAGCCATGCTCCTCGTGGACACCTTCATGAGCGTCATTCCCCTCGGCATCATCTGGCTCCGTGTGGAGGGCGTCTCACTCCGGAAAGTGACCGCCGAAAGCGAGCACGCCGGCGACCAAGCCGCCCATTCCAAAGTCTCGACCCAGGAAGCCTGAAGCTACAGCCCCCGCCGCACTCGCCGGCGCACCATCTCCAGAGCCACGCCGTAAGCCACATACCCTGCCCACGCGCTGATGCGTGCCTGGACCGACGGGCTTCCGGAGTCCGCCTTAAGATTCGCCATCTGCGGCAGCGTTTCCCGCGTCACCCGCTTCAGCGTCAGGCCAAAAGCCGCTCCCCGCCACGCCGTCAGCGACGGTTTCAGTTCGACCATGGCTCCGTAGACACCACCCGTCAGAGTGCCGGCCACCCAGTCGCTTCCCGCCGGCAGCTGGGCCAGCTCTTCCTCGCTCGACTCCGCCTGAGCATCAGCCGGCGCAGCCGGACGCAGCGGTCTCTTCGTCTCAGGCGGGAAGAAGTATCCGGCGGCCGCTTTGGCGACGGCCCCTGCCAGTCCGCCTGCCAGCCCCGCCAGAAATCCATTGCGCAAACTGCGGGCAAAATTCTCGTTTTCCATGGTCACATAAGATGCACCGCGAACCACCTTAGCTCGGATTTCGCCTCCCGGCAACGCCCATCCGTACCCTGCCCCTCGCTGCGCCCTTCGGTCCCGCCCCCGCTGCCGCTGTTAAAATCAAAAAAGACAACGATGAAATGCCCCTATTGCGGCTTTCTTCAGGACCGCGTCATTGATTCGCGCGAGAGCAGGGAGGCCGATTCCATCCGCCGCCGTCGCGAGTGCGAACGATGCAACCGGCGCTTTACCACCTACGAGCGCATCGACGAGATCCCCTACATGGTCGTCAAAAAGGACGGCCGCCGCGAAAAATTTGAGCGCCAGAAAGTTCTCGGCGGTCTGCTCCATGCCTGCGAAAAGCGCCCCGTCTCCGCCGCCCGGCTCGAGCAGCTGGTCGACGAAACCGAGACCTTCGTCACTGAATCCACCGAGCGCGAGCGCACCACCACCGAGATCGGCGAACTCCTGATGGACCGCCTCCGCGCCCTCGACACAGTTGCCTACATCCGCTTCGCCAGCGTCTATCGCGATTTCAAGGATGTCCGCGAATTCAAGGAAGAGCTGGAGCAGCTGCTGACCCAGCACACCGAAAAACACGGCAGGAAGAAACCCTGAATCCTGTCCCCCGTTCATTTTGAGGAGCAACGTGCAGAAGACACACACGATTACGCTGATCCCCGGTGATGGCATCGGACCCGAAGTCTCCGACGCTGTCGTGCGCATTCTCGAAGCCACCGGTGTCCGGTTCGACTGGGAACGCTACGATGCCGGAGCCGGCGCTTACGAGAAGCATGGCGAGTACATTCCCAAGGAGCTGTACAAATCCATCGAGCGCAACCGCGTTGCCCTCAAGGGCCCCGTCACCACTCCCATCGGCGGCGGCTTCTCCTCCATCAACGTCACCCTCCGCAAGCGCTTCGAGCTCTTCGCCAATTTCCGCCCCATTAAGAACCTCCCCGGCCTCGAAACCCGCTATCCCAACGTCGATCTGGTCATCATCCGCGAGAACACCGAGGGGCTTTACGTCGGTCTCGAGCACGAAGTCGTTCCCGGCGTCATCGAATCGCTCAAGATCATCACCGAAAAGGCTTCCACGCGCATTGCAAAATGGGCCTTCGACTACGTGCAGAAGCATGGCCGCAAAAAGATCCATGCCATTCACAAGGCCAACATCATGAAGCTCTCCGATGGCATGTCTCTGCGCTGCGCCCGCGAAGTCTCGAAGGATTACCCCGAAATCGCCTACGCCGAGCACATCATCGACAACACCTGCATGCAGCTCGTCATGAACCCCTGGCAGTACGACACCCTTCTGCTCGAAAATCTCTACGGCGACATCGTCAGCGATCTCTGCGCGGCCTTCGTCGGTGGCCTCGGCCTCGTCCCCGGCGCCAACCTCGGCGCCGAAGCCGCCATCTTCGAAGCCGTCCATGGCTCCGCGCCCGATATCGCCGGCAAGGACATCGCCAACCCTACCGCGCTGCTCCAGTCCGCCGTGCTCATGCTCCGCCACATCGACGAAGGCGCCGCCGCTGACAGGGTCCAGACCGCTCTCGAAAAGACCTATGCCGCGAAGAAATCGCTCACCCGCGACGTCGGTGGAAACTCCGGCACCCGTGCTTTCGCTGACGCTGTAATCGAGTCTATGGAGCAGGGCCAGTAAACCGGCAACCTTCCTGTCTGTCCGGTCCTGGCCCTCCCCCTCGAATAAGGAGCAGGACTTGAAAGCAGAGAGAGTTGTTGCCATCGTCACGCTTGGGACCCTGCTGATGGCAGCCGGTTGTAAGAAGAGTCAGGCCCCGTCCCCGGGTGCTCCGCTGCACTATGCCTCCATCGACTACCGCGACGGCGGCTCGGTCGAAGGCACCATTCACTTCGTCGGCAAGGCTCCGAAGCCCCGCAAAATCGATATGTCGAAGTATCCCGCCTGCGCCGGCGGCCCGCCCAGTTACACCCAGGGCTACGTCGTCAGCCACGGCGGCCTCGCCAACGTTTTCGTCTATATCAGCCGCGGACTGGAAAACCGCGTCTACAAGGCTCCCTCGAAGCCAGTCATCATCGATGAGCGCGACTGCCGCTTCGTGCCCCATGTCGCCGGAGTCATGACCGGTCAGCCCGTCGAGTGGGTCAACGACGACGCTGTCGTCCACGACGTGCATGTTGCCCCCAGCGTCGCCGGCAATCAGCCCGTCGACTTCTCTCTGCTCCCCGGCTCCGGCGCCATGCAGCACACCTTCGCCAAACCCGAGCTCATGATGTCCATGCGTTCCGGCGATCAGCCCTGGATGCACGGATTCATCAACGTCGTATCCAATCCCTTCTACGCAATCTCCGGCGACTCGGGCCAGTACATCATCCATGGCTTGCCTCCCGGCGCGTACACCCTTGTTGCCTATCAGGAACACCTCGGCATGAAGACCGCCGATATCACCATCGGCCCCGATCACACCGTCACCCAGGATTTCACCTTTACCCCCGGTTCCGGTTCGGCCCAGTAATCTCGGCTCCTGTTCGCGGCCCTCAGCGTTCGGTGTCGCCATTCGCTTCTCAGGCGCGCCGGACGCTTCACCCGCAAGCGCGCCTCCTGTCACGGAAGCAGAACCATTTACACTATCGTCATAAGCACTGCCCAGGTCGGCCGCGCGAAGCACCCGGCCAGGGCTGTATTCGCACGAAGGCGAGGCTCATGCGGCAAAAGATTGGCATCCTTGGCGCGACCGGAATGGTCGGCCAGCGTTTCATTCAGCTCCTTGAAAATCACCCCTGGTTCGAAGTCGCCTGGCTCGCCGCCAGCGACCGCTCCAGCGGCAAGCCCTACGGAGAAGCCGTCCGCTGGAAGCTGGACACGCCGCTCCCCGAGCGCATCGCCGCCATGCCCGTCTCCCCGCCCACGCCCGAAGGCGCGCCCCGCGTCATCTTCGCCGCGCTCGACGCCGACATCGCCCGCGACCTGGAGCCGAAGTTCGCCGCCGCCGGCTGCGCCGTTATCTCCAACTCCAGCGCCTTCCGCATGCAGCCGGACGTGCCGCTCGTCATTCCTGAAGTGAACGCCGGCCATCTCCCGCTCCTCGAAAAGCAGAGCTGGCGCAAACAGTCCGGCGGCTACATCGTCACCAATCCCAACTGCTCCGCCATCGGACTCGTCCTCGCGCTCCGGCCCATCGTCGAGCGCTTCGGCGTGGAGGCCATCTTCGTCAGCACCATGCAGGCCGTCAGCGGCGCCGGCTATCCCGGCGTTCCCGTCCTGGACATCCTCGGCAACGTCGTCCCCTACATCAAGAACGAGGAAGAAAAAATGCAGGAGGAGACGCTCAAGCTCCTCGGCAGCCTCGCCAATGGCGTCATTGAGCCGCTTCCCGCGAAGATGAGCGCCCACTGCAACCGGGTCGCCGTCGAAGACGGACACACCGAAAGCGTCAGCATCAAGCTCGGCAAAAAAGCTACTCGCGAAGAGCTGATCGCCGCATGGACGGAATTCACTCCGCTCGCCGGCAAGGATCTCCCCACCGCGCCCGCGCAGCCCATCGAATACCTCACCGCTGTGGACCGTCCCCAGCCGCGCCTCGATCGCATGCGCGGCGCCGGCATGGCCGCCACCGTCGGCCGCCTCCGTCCCTGCTCGCTGCTTGACTGGAAGTTCACCGTGCTCTCCCACAACACCATCCGCGGCGCGGCCGGCGCGGCTCTGCTCAATGCCGAGCTGCTCGTCTCCCTCGGAAAACTCGATCCCGTCCTGGTTCCCGCATGAATCGGCTCGTCGTTATGAAATTCGGCGGCACCTCCGTTGAGGACGCCACTGCCATCCTCCGCACCGGCGGCATTGTCGCCGGCCGCGTCGCCAAAGGTTTGCAGCCCGTCGTCGTAGTCAGCGCCATGGCTAAAGTCACGGACCTGCTCATCTCCGCCGCTTCCACCGCCTCCCGCGGCGACCGCGCCAGTGCGCTTGCCATCACCGAGCGTCTGCGCATGCGCCACAAGGACACGGCCTGCGAGCTGATCGCCGGAGCCCGCTGCACCGACGATCCCGCCTCCGCACGGACGAATCCGGCTGTAGCTTCCATGCACGCATGGATCGACGCCGACTTCGATTCCCTCGACGAAATTCTCCGCGGCCTGGCCGCCGTCGGCGAGCTCACCCCCCGCATCTCGGACATGATCGTCAGCTACGGCGAGCGCCTCTCCAGCCGCATGATCGCCGAAGCCCTCACCCACACCGGCCTCAACACCGTCCATGTCGATGCGCGCCAGTGCATCGTCACCGACGCGCAGTATGGCAAGGCCGTTCCTCAGGATGCCGCCATCGAGCTGCGCCTGCGCCAGCACGTCCTGCCGCTCCTCGGCGACGGCCGCGTTCCCGTCATGGGCGGCTTCATCGGTTCCACCGAGCAGGGCATTACCACCACCCTT
>DAHVZZ010000279.1:0-4117 GCA_027323785.1 Acidobacterium sp.
TGGCGTCCTTTCACCTGCTCGCCTCCATCCCGCCGCACAACCTCCAGCGCGCCCTCAATCGCACCCTGCCGGAGTCGATTCGCATCCTCTCCGCGCAGCCGGCGCCGCCCGACTTCCACGCCCGCCACTCCGTTACCGCCAAAACCTACGAGTACCGCATCTACCGCGGCGAAATCTGTCCGCCGTGGACCGCCCGCTTTGCCTGGGCTCTGAACTGGCCTCTGGATCTACCCGCCCTGCGGGCCGCCGCGCAAATCGTCGTCGGCGCCCACGACTTCACCTCCTTCGCGGCCAGCGACCCCGACCTCGCCGCCCGTCGCTCCGCCGAACCGGGCGGCGAGCGCGACGGAAACATCCGAACCATTTTCGATTCCCGCTGGGAGCAGCGCGGCGATTTGCTCGTCTATCGCGTCCGCGGCAACGGCTTCCTGCACCACATGGTGCGCAACCTGGTGGGGACCTTCATCGATGCCGGGCGCGGTCGCCTCAGCCCTGAAAACCTCCGCGACATTCTGGCCGCGCAGTCTCGTTCCGCAGCCGGCGCCACGGCTCCGGCGCGCGGTCTCTTCCTGGATACCGTGGAATACGCTCCCCCGGTGCTAGCCTGAAGTTTCAATGCCTTTCACCGCTCAAGCCTCTGCCATCGTTGCCCGCTTCGCCGCCGACCGCCGTATCCACCAGGCCTTCAACTGGCTGCACCTGCAGGAACAGCAGATCATGCGCTGGCAGACGGAGCTGGTGGGCGTCCCCGCGCCGCCTTTCGGGGAAGGCCCGCGCGCCGCGTGGCTCTGCCGCCGCTTTGGCGAACTGGGCCTCGCGAATCCTCACATCGACGAAGTCGGCAACGCCATCGCCACCATCCCCGGCACGGAGCCGCCCTCCCGCCGCATTCTGCTCTCCGCCCACATTGACACCGTCTTCCCCGCCGACACTCCAATCGAACCCACCCTGCGGGACGACCGCCTCCAGGCTCCCGGAGCCTGCGACAACGGCGCCGGCGTCGTCGCGCTGCTGGCTATTGCCGCCGCCCTGCGTCACGCCGGTATCGCCATCCCCTGCGACGTGGTTCTCATTGGCAACGTCGGCGAGGAGGGCGAGGGCGATCTGCGCGGCATGCGCCATCTCTATCGCACCGGCACAGCCCTCGGCGTCCGCGAAGAGGTGGTGACCCATCTGGTCCTCGACGGCGCCGGACACGAGGCCGTGGTCGCCCATGCTCTGGGCAGCCAGCGCTTCCTGGCCACGATCCAGGGGCCCGGCGGCCACTCATGGACCGACGCCGGACGTCCCAACCCGATCGCCATTCTCTCCGAAGCCATCTTCCGCTTTTCCCGCGTGGATCTGCCCACCTTTCCCCGCACCACCATCAACGTCGGCACCGTCGAGGGCGGAACGTCCGTCAATGCCATTCCCGAGCGCGCGGCAGCTCGTTTTGACCTCCGCTCCACCGATCACGAGCAGCTGGTCCGCCTGGAAGTCGAGCTGCATCGAGCCGTGGAAGATTCCATTCTCGGCGCCTGCGGCAAGCAGCGCCCCGAAGCCGTGGGCCTGCGCTTTTCCATCGAGAAAATCGGCGACCGTCCCGCCGGGCGGCTCCCCGCCGAATCCAGCCTGCTCAGCCTGGTGAACGCCGTGGATCGCCACTTCAGCATCCGCACCGAGCAGCGCATCGCTTCCACCGATGCCAATATTCCCCTGGCCCTCGGCATCCCGGCCATCAGCATCGGCGCCGGGGGAAGAGGCGGAGGCATCCATACCCGCGGCGAATGGTATGATGCCCACGGCCGCGAACTGGGCCTTCGGCGTCTGCTGCTCCTGCTGCTGGCGCTCACCGCGAGTTAAAGCAACCGTACCCCGCCCGGCAGGACGCTGCCGCACAATCCGTTGCCCATCCCCATGAGTGATCCCGCTCTTCCAGCACCGCCCGCCGAAACCATTTACCTCAACGGAAACATCCTCACCGGCGTCGGTCTGGACTCAGGCGATCCGCGGCGCGCTCAGGCTCTGGCCGTCGCTCGCGGAGAAATTCTGGCCACCGGCGCCGACGCGCACATCCTCGCCCGCTACAAAGGCCCGAAAACCCGCACCATCGACCTGCGCGGAGCCTTTGTCATGCCCGGCTTCAACGACGCTCACACGCATCTCGGCATGGGTGGGCGCATTCGCCGCTCGGTCGATCTGTCCGGCGTGAAAACACTGGCGCAGATGCAGTCCCGCATCCGCAGGGCCGCCCGCGCAGCCGCCCCAGGCCAGTGGCTCTCCGGCGGCGGTTGGGATCAGACCCTGTGGAAGCAGGACCGGCTGCCCACCCGCCACGACATCGACGACGCCACTGAAGGCCGCCCGGCCATCTTTACCCGCGTCGACGGACACATCGCCGTGGCCAGTTCCGCCGCGCTGGCCGCCGCCGGCATTACCCGCAACACCGCCGATCCCGCAGGCGGCGAAATCGACCGCGACGCCACAGGCGAGCCCACCGGCATTCTCCGCGAGACGGCCCTGTCGCTCATCTCCGTTCCGCCGCCCTCGCCGGAAGAGCGCCGGCGCGGTCTGGAACTGGCCATCCGCGATGCAGTGTCCCACGGCGTGACCACCGTCCAGGATCTTTCCGACTGGGAAGATTTCCTGGTCCTCGAACAACTGGAGCGCAAGGGAAAACTGCCGCTGCGCGTCTCCGCCTGGCTCCGCTTCGATGAGCCGCTGAGCCTCGAAGAGCAGCAGCGCGCGCATCGCCCCGGCCCAGATCGCAGGTTGCGCACCACCATGCTCAAGGGCTTCCTGGATGGCTCGCTCGGCTCGCGCACCGCCGCCATGAAGGCCCCCTACGCGGACGACCCAGGCAATTCCGGCCTGCCCCGCTTCCCGCAGGACGCGCTGAATGCCATGGCCATCGAGCGGGCCAGGGCCGGATTCCAGCTCGGCTTTCACGCCATCGGCGATCGCGCCGTGGAAATGGCCCTCGACGCCTTTGCCGCTGTCCAACAGGCACTGGAGCAACCGCAATCAGCACCGGGCCCAGCCGCCACCCCGGACCGCCGCCACCGCATCGAGCACAGCCAGGTCGTCAGCGCCGGCGATTTCGCCCGCTATCGGCGTCTCGGCGTCATCGCCTCCGCGCAGCCGAATCACCTGCTGACGGATATCGCCTGGGCGGAGCAGCATCTCGGCCCGGAGCGCTCCAGGTTCGCCTACGCCTGGAAATCGTTCCTCGACGCTGGCGTGCCGCTGGCCTTCGGAACCGACTATCCAATTGAGCCGATCACCCCATTCCCTGGGATTTACGCGGCGGTCACTCGCATGAACCGGACGGGCACGATGACCTTTCACCCCGAACAAAGCCTCACCGTCGAGCAGGCCCTCTGCGCCTATACCCAGGGCGCGGCCTTCGCGGAGATCGCCGAAACATGGAAAGGGAAATTAGCTCCCGGCTATGTCGCTGATTTCGTGGTGCTCGACCGCGACCTGACGGCGATCCCACCGCGCGAAATCCTCCAGGCCCAGGTCCTGCAAACCGTCGTCGCCGGACGCGTTGTCTACCAAAGGCGTTCAACCTCAGGCCCCACTGACCGCCATGTTGCGTCCTCCAGACCCGCCGATAGCGCAACTGGCTGAAATTCGGCTGCCTTTCTTATCTCGCCCTTTACAATCGAAGAGTTACGGAATCTGTCCACTGGAGAACTCCACGATGGCCACTGCCACCCTCGATCGCAACACCGCCGCCTATAAGGTGGCTGACCTTTCCCTCGCCGACTGGGGACGCAAGGAAATCTCCATCGCGGAGCACGAGATGCCCGGCCTGATGGCCATTCGCCGCAAATACGCCGCGGAAAAACCGCTGGCCGGCGTCCGCGTTTCCGGCTCCCTGCACATGACCATCCAGACCGCCGTGCTCATCGAGACGCTGGTCGACCTCGGCGCCACTGTCCGCTGGGCCAGCTGCAACATCTTCTCCACCCAGGACCACGCCGCCGCCGCCATCGCCGCCGCCGGCGTTCCCGTCTATGCGTGGAAGGGCGAAACCCTCGAAGAGTACTGGTGGTGCACGCTGCAGGCGCTCAGCCACGCCGACGGCAAGGGACCGCAGCTGATCGTCGACGACGGCGGCGACGCCACCCTC
>DAHVZZ010000298.1:0-1523 GCA_027323785.1 Acidobacterium sp.
CCCGGCCCGCCTGCTTCAGGCTCACCGGAGGAGCAGAAAACGGCGGAGGCGCGTCATCTTGCGCACGACGCCCGCAACTGGCTCACGGTGCTGCAGGTGTACTGCGACCTGTTGCGCGCCTCCGGCACGGTCGTTGGGGAGGGCCGCCAATGGATCGAGGAACTCTCGAGTGCGATCGAGCGCGGCCAGGGGCTCGTGCGCCGTTGGCTCGATTCCGCGCAGGCGCCTGCGAAACTGCCCAAGTCCTCGCCTCAAGCGGTGGCCCCGCCGAAGCCGCTGGACCTGGCTGCTGCGATTCAAACGCGTATGCCGTTGTTTCGAGAGATGGCCGGAAGCGCGATCCAGGTGAAAGTCAAAACCGTGGCGCGCGCTGGAACGACGGCGTTACAGGAGCCGGAATTTGAACGGATCCTGCTGAACCTGGTGCGCAACGCCATCGAAGCGATGCCCCAGGGAGGCACATTGAGGATTGCGCTGGAGCATGGCAGTCCCTCCAGACCCGGCTCGCTGGTGCTGCGCGTGTCCGACACGGGGAAAGGCATTGCCGCGGAGTCTCTGCCCCACATTTTCAACTCTGGATTTTCCACGAAACGCGCCTCAACCGGCCCTTGGCTGGAGCGCGGCCTTGGACTGGCGATCGTACGCGAATTGACGATGGGCGCAGGCGGATCGGCGCGCGTCCGTTCCAGGGTCGGACACGGGGCTAGCTTTGCGATCGAGTTGCCGCTGGTATCGCCGGTGCCTCCCGCCGTCGGCCCGCGCAGCGCGGCCCCGCGGCAAACAAAGCTGGCAATTGTCTCGGAGATGCCGAAGCCGAAGACGGAGATGCCGAAGGCAGGCCGCCACGGCCAACCCAACAATTTTGGCGCAAATCGGAAAGGAACCCGCGTACCATGCTAACTACAACGCGCATGTTTACCCCCACGTCTCAAATTCCTCCCCTGGAGCGGGCCAGCATGATGCATGTGCTGGTGGTCGATGACGATACCGCCATCCGCACCGCTGTTTCCGATATCGCGCGCAACCATGGTTTTGCCGTGTCCAGCGTGGAGGACGTCCATGCCGCGCGGGCCGCGCTGAAGGCCCACATGGCCGACATTGTGCTCCTCGACCTGAAACTTCCGGGCGGCGGCGGACTGCCGCTGGTGGAAGAAATCCGCACTTTGTATCCGGAAACGGTGGTGGTGGTGATGACCGCCTATGCCACGGTGTCCTCCGCCGTGGAGGCGATGCGCACCGGGGCCAGCGAGTACCTGACCAAGCCCTTCACCATGGACGAATTGTCGGACGTGCTGGAGCGCGCCTCGGAGCGCCGACACTTCGATACCGAGAGCCGCCGGCTGCGAGAAAAGCTGCGCACATCCGACGGGTTCGGGACCCTGATCGGGCGCAGCCCGGAGATGGAACGGGTCTATCGCATTCTGTCCAAGGTGGCCCACACCACGCATCCGGTGCTGATCCTGGGTGAAAGCGGAACCGGCAAGGAGATTGTCGCCCGCACCATCCACTACAACGGACCGAAC
>DAHVZZ010000314.1:0-1625 GCA_027323785.1 Acidobacterium sp.
ACCGCCGACATCGGCTGGGTCACGGGCCACTCCTACATCGTCTACGGCCCGCTGCAAAACGGCGCCACCGTGCTGATGTACGAAGGCGCGCCCAACTTTCCCAACTTCTCGCGCTTCTGGAAGATCGTCGATGACCATCGCGTGACCGTTTTCTACACCGCGCCCACGGCCATCCGCGCCTTCATCAAGTGGGGCGACGAGCACGTGGAGAAGCACAAGCTTGACTCGCTGCGGTTGCTGGGCACGGTGGGCGAGCCGATCAATCCCGAGGCGTGGATGTGGTACCGCGAAAAGATCGGCCACAACCGCTGTCCCATTGTCGACACGTGGTGGCAAACCGAGACCGGCGCCATCATGATCTCGCCCGTTCCCGGCGCTGTGCCCACCAAGCCCGGCTCGGCCACGCGGCCGTTCTTTGGCATTCAGGCCGAAGTCATCACGCGCCCCGACTCCAACGGTAATTTTGAGCGCGTCCCGGCCGGTCACGGCGGTCTGCTGGTCATCCGCAAGCCCTGGCCTTCAATGGCCCGCACCGTCTACGGCGACCCGGAACGCTACCAGACGACCTACTGGAGCGACGTCCCGGGCTGCTACTTTACCGGCGACGGCGCGCGCCAGGATGCCGACGGGTACTTCTGGCTGATGGGCCGTGTGGATGACGTCATCAACGTCAGCGGCCACCGCCTGGGCACCATGGAAGTGGAATCGGCGCTGGTGGCGCATCCCAAGGTCGCCGAAGCCGCGGTGGTGGGTCGCCCCGACGACCTCAAGGGCCAGGCCATCGCCGCCTTTGTCTCGCTTGAAAGCGGCAATCAGCCCTCGAAGGAGCTGAAGGATGAATTGCGGGCGTGGGTGGCCAAGGAGATCGGCGCTTTGGCAAAGCCTGACGACATCCGCTTCACCGAAGCCCTGCCCAAGACCCGCAGCGGCAAGATCATGCGCCGCCTGCTGCGCGAACTGGCCGCGCATGGAGATATCCGCGGCGACACCTCCACGCTCGAGGATTTCACCGTTATTGCCAAGCTGCGCGAAGCGGAAGAAGGCTGACGGCCTGGAGCAAAGTCCGGAATTGAAGAGGCACGACGCCAGTCGTGCCTCTTTTTCAACGCAGACGAGATGAGATGCGCGCCGGCCAGTCTATCTTGTTTCCACCAGTTCGCCGCTGGTAGCGCGCTGCCCGTAATGGCTCTCGACGTAGTTGTCGAGGATCTGCTTGAACTCGGCCACGATGGAGTCGCCGCGCAGGGTGGTGTAGAGCTTGCCGTCCACATAGACAGGGGCTTTGGGATCTTCGAAGGTTCCGGGAAGGCTGATGCCGAGGTTGGCGTGCTTGGATTCGCCGGGGCCGTTGACGACACAGCCCATGACGGCGAGCTTCAGTTCCTCGACGCCGGCGTATTTCTTGCGCCACTCGGGCATGGAGGCGCGCAGGTAGCCTTGAATCTGCTCGGCCAGCTCCTGGAAGTAGGTGCTGGTGGTGCGGCCGCAGCCGGGGCAGCTTGTGACCTGGGGCATGAAGCTGCGGATGGAGAGGGATTGCAGAATCTGCTGCGAGGCCCGGACCTCTTCGGTGCGGTCGCCGCCGGGTTTGGGCGTCAGGCTGACGCGGATGGTGTCGCCGATGC
>DAHVZZ010000322.1:0-16427 GCA_027323785.1 Acidobacterium sp.
GATCGGAGCAACCTGTTGACACTCCACAGCTAGTGGCTTTTCCGGAAGTATCGGGGCTCGCGCCCGGGCAGCCACGGATCGTAATGCTCCGCGAACTCCGCCCGCTGCTCCGTCGCCGGATGGCTGTAGGTCCAGAACTCCACAAAACGGTTCGGGTGGGGATTGTCCAGCCACAGCCGCTGATCGCTGCAGAAGGACTGCACCGCCGCCTGACGCGCACTGGGCACCAGGCCGTGAATCACTTCCTGCCCGTAAACATCCGCCTGATGCTCGATGTGTCGGCTGAAGGCATTCGCCACCGGGTCGGCCAGAAAGCTCAGCAGCACCAGCAGAAACAGCACCAGCCCCACCGACGACCAGCTTCCCACTGACTCAATGCCCCAGGCGTCGCCCCGCCGCAGCACCAGCCATCGCAGCAGCCTCGCGCCCAGCCAGTAAAAGAACAGGATCACCGGAATGGAAAACGCGATTCCCTTGGGGATGTGGTGCAGAACGTAATGGCCCTGTTCGTGGCCGTAGGTAAAAAGAATCTCGTTCGGCGTCTCTTCGCGAATCGTCGTATCCCACACCACGATGCGTTTCGACGCGCCCAGCCCGGTCACGTAGGCGTTGGGTCCGGTCACCTTGCGGCTGGCATCCATCAGGAAGATGCGGTCGTGCGGAATGTGCAGCCCACCCTTTGCGGCCACCCGCTCCAGCTGATGCACCAGCGACGGGTCGCTCTTCTCCAGCAGCGTGAAGTGGTTGAACAGCGGATCGACGACCAGCGGCGTGACAAAAACCCCCAGCACCTCCACCGGAATGGTGAAGACCCAGAACCAGATCCACCAGCGGCGCGGTGTCCGCCGCATGAGCGCATACAGAACGCTCAGCACCACCGTGCCCACCACCACGTTCAGCACCAGAGACTTGCTCCAGTCCACCCACCAGGCCGCCCAGCCTTCCACCGACAGGCCAAAGTGCAGCCCCACATGATGCCCGACAATCGAACCCGGCACTCCCACCAACGCCAGGATCAGCATCCACAGCGGCGCGACCACCAGCCCCTGCACCCACGCCCGCGGCGACACCCGCTGTCCCAGCCGCGCAATGGCGGATCCCGTGCGCAGCCTCACCAGCAGCCACAGCGCCAGCAGCAGCCAGGCCGTGCCCCCGAAATACAGTCCCGTGCTCCAGTGACTGAGCGAGACGGTTTTGGCCAGTATTTTGGGAGCCAGCGGACACACCGCCCCCGCGGCGGTAGCCAGCAGAACCACCGGATGCGCGGCGCTAAAGATTGAACAGCTCCCGCAGCCGCCGCGTCTGTGCCCGGCTCACCGGAATCTCCGTCTGCTTCTTGTCCGACATGCGCAGCTGATAGCTGCTCTTGAACCACGGCACCACTTCGCGAATATGGTTGATATTCACCAGATACGACCGGTGCGCGCGCCAGAAAATCGCCGGATCGAGCAGATCGAACAGCTCCTCCAGCGTGCGGCACTTCGACTGCCCCTCGATGGACGGCGTCACCACCGATATCACGCCCGCGTCAATCGAAGCAAAGCAGATGTCCTTCTGGTCCACCAGCAGCAGACGGCTGCCCGCCTGCAGCACAATTTTGCCGCTGTGCGGACGCGGTCCCTGATGCTGCTCGATCAGCTTGAGCAGTGTGTCCACCCGCAGATCCGCAACCGGCCTGCTCTCGCCATTCTGTCCGGCTTCCTGCAGCCGCAGCCGCGCACGTTCGATCGCCTGCAGAACGCGCCCCCGGTCGAAAGGCTTCAGCAGATAATCGATGGCGTTCACGTCGAAGGCGCGCACCGCGTACTGGTCGAAGGCCGTGGCGAAGATGATCTGCGGCAGCGGCTCGCCATGGCCAATCTCGATCAGCTTTCTCAGTACCGCGAATCCGTCCATCCCCGGCATCTGCACGTCGAGAAAAACCACGTCCGGCCGATGCTCCTGGACCAGCTCCACAGCCTCGATTCCGTTGCTCCCCTCAGCCAGAACTTCTACATTGCCCGTCGTATCCAGCAGATACTTCAGCTCTTCGCGCGCAAGCTGTTCGTCGTCGACAATGAGGGCGGTGATCGCCATAGATGTGCCGGAGGCAACTTCAGAGTATAGGGATGGAGGGAAGGCGGGTCAACGAAGCCGCGCTAACCGGCACGGCCGGCCCAGCTAATCCGAAAAAGCGTGCAGCCGCAGCGGCGGCCGGTCCTCCGCCAGATGGTGGCCGCAGTGTACGCAATAGAGATCGGTGATCCGCGCCGTCCGATGGCAGTTTCCGCAGCACGGAACCACCTGGTAGGCGCACTGCGGGCAGAAATGGTAATTGCTCTCAATGCGCGACCCGCATGCCGGGCATGCGGTCAAAATGGGCAGGCGCAGCAGAAAGTAAAGCACCGCCCCGATTCCGCTGGGGATGATCAGGCACACCGTGATCCACAGCCCCGTGCTCATGCCGCGACGCGGTGAATCCCGGCTGATATACCCCGTCATCAGCATGTACAGACCGGTCAGCGCGCCCAGACTCAGATTGAAATACAGCCGCAGTCCGATCGGCATGTGCGGCGGATGATGAAAGTGCGCCGGCACCACGATCCACATCAGATACTGGATGCAGGTGAACGCCACCACCGCGGCGGCAACCGACCAGAGCGGAATCAGTCGCAGTTCGCCGGTAAATCCGCCGGACGTTTCCTTCTCCGGGTTAATCTTTCCCGTCGCCATATTCATTCCTGCTTCCCGCGATGCGCGCCTATTCGTCGCGTACGCCCTGCTGACTGTCTCTCCAGCTCATAAGCAGAACTGCGAAAATCGCCGAAAGAAGAATGACGGTGAGGGTGACGATCACCACCGGCATGTCCATAAACCTGTCGCCGGAGGTCAGATCGCTGGCCAGGCTCCACAGCACCGGAGCCAGCAGCATCACCAGAATTCCCAGCGCTGCCAGCGCAATGCCGGCATGCCGCCGCTGCCGTTGCCGCCGCGCGCGCATCTCCAGCGCCGCTTCCATCACTGATCGGCGCGTCCGCAGCAGCACGTCGGGCCGGACGTGCGCTGCTGTCTCATTCCGTCCGGATTGCCCGTTCATAATTCCTCCACCTGTTCGACGGCAGTTGCCGCCCGCTGCGTTGCCGCTTCCATTCGCGGCTTCAGAGCAGCCAGTCCACGATACAGGCGCGACTTGACTGTGGAAAGAGGCGCTTTCGTCATGCGCGCAATCTCGTCCAGAGCCATCTCTTCGTAGAAGCGCAGCACCAACACCTCCCGGTGCAGCGGCTCCAGCGTCAGCAGAGCCTCGGTCACCAGCTCCCCGTGTTCCAGCGTCGCCAGATGTTCGAAGGGAGTCTTATCCGGGCTGGGAACCTCAAACGGCCGCTCGTCCTCGCTGCCTTCGCACATCTCCTCTAGGCTGGCCATGGAACGCCGGCGTCGCACATCGATCACCAGATTTCTGGCAATTGTGAACAGCCAGGTATCGAACCGCGAGTTGCCGTTGAACTGCGCACCCCGCGTCAGCACCCGCATCCACGTCTCCTGGAACAGGTCTTCCGCCATCTCCCGATTGCCGCTCAGATACATCAGATAACGCAGCAAACGGTGCTGATACTGCACGATCAGGCGATCCAGAAGTTCCGGATCCTGACGCTTCAGCCCCTCGGCCACCAGGGCATTCTCGCGTTGTGCCTCTTCCAGCAGTTGCAGCGCAGCCGTGCTCATATCATGTTCAGAGACGGACAGCTTCCTCCGAAAGACGCTCTTCTCTACGAGTTTTTCTACCCTTCCGCTTAAATCCATCTTCAGGTTTGCCGAATTTCCGGCCCTTCCAGAGTCGCCGCTGCTGTAACCCGATCATTATCTGCCAGTTTTTCCGATTTCGCCAACAAATTACACTGGTAACAGATGGAAATTCTCTTCGGCCTGCATTCCGTCGAGGAAGCCCTGCGCTCCCGCTCGCGCCGCTTCGACTACGTCTGCATCGCCTCCGAACGCCTCAGGGACGGCCACGACCAGCGCGTAGCCGGCATCGCCGCTCTCTGCCGCCAGGAACGAGTCAAAACCCGCGTCGAGCCGCGCGAGGCCCTCACCCGCATGGCCCGCACTCCCAATCACCAGGGGGTGGTCGCCGTCGTCCGCGAACGCCAGTTCCTCGACGTCGAGGATCTCCTCGAAGGTCCCGCGCCCCGCCTGCTTCTCGCCCTCGACGGCGTCGAGGACCCGCAGAACTTCGGCGCTCTGCTCCGCACCGCCGAAGCCGCCGGTGTCGATGGCGTCCTCTTCGCCGAACGCCGCTCCGCCCCCCTCAGCCCCGTGGCCGTCAAAGCCTCGGCCGGGGCATCCGAACATCTTCGCCTCGCCCGCGTCGTCAATATCGTCCGCGCTCTGGAGGCGCTCCGCGAACGCAATATCTGGTGTGTCGGGCTGGACGAGCGCGGCACACAGGATTACGACCGCTTCGACTTCTCGTCCAATACCGTAATCGTCCTCGGACGCGAAGGCGCAGGCCTGCACGATCTGGTCCGCCGCACCTGCGATCATCTGCTGCGCATTCCCATGGCCGGCAAGGTCGCCTCGCTCAACGTTTCCGCCGCCGGCGCAGTCGTGCTCTTTGAGGCCGCCCGCCAGCGGCGAGCTGCTCTGGCGCCTGCGGCTTCCCCCGCGGATGCCGGCCGTACCCCACGAAAGCAAAAAGGCCTCGGTTCATGAAGTCCGTTTCCGCCATCGCGGCAGTGCTGCTCTGCGCTCCGCTTGCCTTCTCCCAGCAGTCTCCCCAGGTTCTGTTCTCGGGCCCGCCCGCCGCGACGGCTTCCGCGCAATCGGCCTCCAAAGCCCCGGCCCTCACCAACGCCGAACGGCGGGCTGTGGTCATCGACGCCTGGAGTCTGGACCTGCACCTCATCCCCAGGCAGCACTCCCTGGAAGCTCAGGCGCAGCTAACCCTCCACAACGCCGGCCCGGTTCCACTGACCCTCATCCCCCTCCAGCTTTCCTCGTCGCTCCATTTTGAAGGCGTGGAGCAGGACGGCAAGGCCCTGCCCTACACCACCTCCACCATCGCCAGCGACGCCGACCATACCGGCGCGCTGTCTGAGGCCGCCATCTCCCTGCCCCGGCCGCTGGCTCCCGGAGCCGGCCTCGTGCTGACCGTCGGTTACGGCGGCTCCATCCTCCTCACCGGCCAGCGCCTCACCGCCATCGGCGCGCCCAAAGCCCAGGCGGATGCCTCCGACTGGGACCGCATCTCCTCGCATTTCACCGGCCTCCGCGGCTTCGGCAATGTCGTCTGGTATCCGGTCAGTTCCATCCCCGTCTCCATTGCCGATGGCGACACCCTGTTCAGGGAAATCGGCCGCCAGAAGCTCCTCAATCAGGACGCGCGGATGTCTATCCAGGTCACCGACGAGTTCTTCTCGAAACCGCCCACCGCCGCTCTCCTGAACGGCCATTTTGTGCCCCTGGGCCAACCCGCCTCCATGCCTGCGGATAGCTTTCCCGGCGTCATCACCTGCTCTCTGCCCGCCACCCGCCTCGGCTTCCAGGCTCCCTCGCTGTTCCTCGCCCGCCGCACCGCGACCACCGGCAATGGCCTGCGGATTCTCACCACCAGCGCCGATTCCGCCGATGCGCAGGCGTGGATTCAGGCCGCCCGCACCGCAAAGGTTCTCGTTGACACCTGGCTCGGGAGCCAGCCCCACCCCCTCTTCACTGTCCTTGAACTGCCCGAGGCCGCAGACACTCCCTCCGGAACCGGCAATTTGCTCGCCACGCCGATCGCCTCCGAGTCGCCACAGCAGCTCGCATCCATCGTGACCCATTCCCTCGCCCACGCGGCCTTCTGGTCGCCTCGCGGCTGGCTTAACGAGGGAGTGGCAAATTTCCTCTCCACCCTCAGCATTGAATCCCTCGGCGGGCATACCGCCGCCATGGAATTCCTCAATTCCTCCCGCCCCGCTCTGGCCATTGCCGAACCTGCCTCGCCCGGCCAGGGCGCGGGCCAGAACCTGCTCCACGCCGTCAGCAGCCTCTATTACCGCACCAAGGCCACCTACGTCCTCTGGATGCTGCGCGACATGGTGGGCGACCCGGTCCTCCAGGCGGCTCTCAAAGACTACAAACCCGCCAAAGACACCCAGCCCGCATACTTCGAACATCTCGTCGAGCAACGCAGCGGCAAGAACCTGCAATGGTTCTTCAATGACTGGGTCTACCACGACCACGGCCTTCCCGACCTCTCCATTGGCGGCGTTTACCCCAGCAGCGAGGGCCACGACATCGAGCTGGTCGCCGTGAAAGTCGTCAATGCCGGCTATGCCGCCGCCGATGTGCCCATCACGGTGAAGGCGCCCGGCTCTGTCGTCACCGTCTGGGTGCATGTTCCCGCCCTCGGCAGCGTGACCCACCGCATCCTTCTGGACGAGCCGCCCGCGGAGGTCGACGTCAACGACGGCAGCATCCCTGAAGTGCAGGACAGCATTCACCGCCGCAAGATCAAAGAGAAGTATCCCGCTGCCGTCTCTTAGCGCGTGGCTGCCCGCGGCGTCGCATGCACGGTCGGTCGCGGCGCGCCATGGACGGCCGGATGCGCTGCCGTTCCGGCCACAGTGATCGTCTTCCGGCGCGTCTGCACCGTCAGCGCCAGATGGCGGTCGAAGCCGATCGTACCCCGTACCGGCAGAATCCGATCCTCGCTGGCTACGCCGCCGCTGGTCAGCGTCATCGCGCCGTTCGCAATCGTCCCCGCCCCGCTCCACCGGCTGAATCGCCCCATCGGTGTTCCCTCCAGCCGCGGCGCCCCGCCCCGCAGCCAGGTGAAGTGGAAGCTCCCGTTCGCCGAGGACTCCAGCTCCGCCGCGTGAAAGCCGCTCACCGTCAGCTTCGCTTCGCCGGTCATCGAGCCGGTGCCCCAGTTCTCATGGAAGACCGCCGCCGCTTCCCGGGCCTTCGCGCCGGTCAGCCGCACATCCAGATTCCACTGCGGAGTCCCGCCGTTCAGCTTCATCTCGCCGCTGGCATGGACCGCCCCGCCCAGCGCCGCCGCATCCAGCGACTGCAGCGTCAGCGTCCGCCCCTGGACGCTCACCCGCGCCACCGGATCCCGCAGCATCAGATGCCCCAGCTTCAGCTCTGCGGCCTGCACCTGCCCCTGCAGCAGCGGCCACGGCGCCGGCGAACCCTGCCCCAGCGTATCCGCCAGAATCCGGCCGAAAAACCCTCTCCGTTTTCCCTGTAGCGCCGCTTCAATCGTCGCCGCGCTCACTCGCCCCGGCTGCAGCCTGAAGTTCACCGCGCAGGGAGGCTGGCCGCATGAGGTCGGGTACCGGATCGAGCCCGACATCTTCATCCCCGCAAACCGCAACTTCGCATTCTGCCACGCAATCTGCTCCGGACTCAGGTTGATCTCCGCCGAAGTCACTCCAACCGGCGCGCGCAGGAAGCCTGGCCGCAGTTCCGCATCCCGCACCCGCACCGTTCCCACGGTGCCCATGCCGGAGGTGCCGCTGATCGAGACAATCCATGGACTCGCTGTCGTCGTGTTCAGCTCGGCGCTGCCCTTGTCGGACACCGCCGTCAGCGCATTCGCCAGAAATCCCAGGCTGTTCCCAGCCTTCAGCAGCCGTCCCACGGAAGCCGCACCGGCCAAATGAACCTGGACCCCCGCCGAATTGAACTTCGCGCTGACGATCAGCGGCTCCTTTTCGCCGAACGGCAGCTCGAACGGCTCCAGTTCCACCGCCATCTCTCCAGGTTTCGCTCGCAGCTCGCCCTTCCGGATGCCCCTCCGCCGGCGAACTTGCCCGCTGGCGTCGAAGCGCAGCGGCGGCAGATCCAGATTCGTCCCCGGCAGCCCCAGCGAAACCCCGACGCCGGTTACCTGGCCGGAGAAGTTGGGCTTTTTCCCGGTGCTCAGCGCAAAGTCTCCATTCAGGATCCCCGCCGCCGTGGAATTCTCCGCCGCCGGCTGCATCAGTCCCAGCAGGCTCATCGGAAACCGCGCCGGAACCCGGCTCAGCTCCAGCTGCAGTTGGGCGCGCGGTCGCGCCAATCCCCGCACCTCTCCGGTCAGCAGCAGATGTCCTCCGCCAACCGGCCAGAAGCAGCTGATGTGGCTCATCAGCCGCTGGCTGTGGATGTAATCCATCTGGCAGGTGGCCTGTACGTTCATCGTGTTCGACGGCTGAAACTCCTGCCGCCGCAGATTCTCGATCCTCACCCGCGTCCGCAGCTTCAGATCCCCAAGATCGCCGGTGATCGTCGCCGCCGCGTGCAGATCGCCGCGCCACCCGCTGTCGAAACCCGCCAGCAGCCGCGTCACCTGACCCAGCTGTGCTCCGCTCCACTCCGCATGCAGAGCCACCGGCATCGCATTCAGGTCCGTAGCCTTGCCCAGCGAGCCATCCACATGCAGATCGCCTACGTCGGAAAGATGCAGCACCCGGTCCGTCCGCAGCGGCTGCGCCTTCAGCCGCAGACGCCACTCCCCGCCTCCCGCCTGCCACATCGTGAACCTGGCGTTCGACAGCGAGAACGGCCCCTTGACCAGGCCTTCCTTGAAGTTGATCCTCGAATCGGTGGCCTCGATATAAGGAAACCGCGGATGCGCTCCCGGCCGCCGCTGCGCCGTCGGGGCGGCCTTCGTGTGCGACGCCCGCAGCAGCACCGAGCCGATATTCCACTGCCCATCCGGAAGCCGAACCAGATTCAGACTGGCTCCATCCAGGCTGATCCGGCTCACCTCCAGCTCTCCCCGCCAAAGCGATGTCAGCCGTACGCCCGCTACCACCGAATCCGCATGCAGCACCGGCTCATGCCCGAATGCCGGATCTTCCTCCACCGTGAAGTTGCTCATCGCAATGCCCGGCATCGGCAGCAACTGCAGCGACATGGAGCCCACATAAACGGGCCGCCCCAGCGCCCTCGACATGCTGGCCGTGATCGTCCGCTTGTATTTGCCCAGATTCACCAGCGGCGGCAGAAAAAACGCCAGCAGGACCGCGCCGATCACGCCGGCGAAGATCACGAGCTTTCGCCATCTTCGCCGCGCACCCGGCGCCGCTCCGGTCTCAGGGCCGTCCGTTCCGTTCATGGTTAGCGCACCAGGTGGAAAGTCCGCTCCCAGCGTGTGCCCGTGAAGAAGTGGAAAGTCTCATACAGAATCCACGAGACCTGATCGCCCACCGAGGTCTTGTACTGCTCGCTCTCCGGCGTCCGGAACGACCAGTAAACGAACAGTGGCCTTCCCACGATGTTCTTCCGCGGCACAAATCCCCAGTAGCGGCTGTCCAGACTCACCGGACGATTGTCGCCCATCACGAAGTACATCCCCTTCGGCACCACCAGGTTCCCATTGTGAATGTAGGATGGCAGAGCCTCAGCCCATTCCGCCGTCACATCGTTCCCCTCGGCCGGCGGTACATCCGGAAATTCGTCCCGATACGGAGCGTAGTCCGAATAAGGCGGCTTCTTCGCGTACGGTTCGTTGAGCCGGACCCCGTTGCGATACACCACCCCGTCCTGCAGATGGATCCGATCGCCCGGAATGCCGATGACCCGCTTCACCAGGAAAAGATGCGTCCCGTTCGCGTTGAGCGTCGGCTTGTAAAAAACGATCACCTCGCCGCGCCGCACATTGTGCTGATAAACAAAAGGCGTCCACTTCGCGGACGGCGCCAGCGTGATCCGGTCCACCATCACGTGGTCGCCGATCAGCAGCGTCTTCTCCATCGACGACGACGGAATCACGAAGTTCTGCGAGATGAAGGTGATGATGAAGAACAGCGGCACCAGCACGCTGCAAATCGATGCGAACGCTTCCAGTGGCGTCTCTTCGGCCTTTTTGGATGACTTCTTTTCCGGAGATTGTTCCATTCGTTCTCAGCGGATGATATGAAAAAACCGGTCCCAGCGCGCAAACTCTCTCAACCTGCCGAGAATTCCGCTTTTCTGTCCGAGTCTATCATCCAGGTTCAGCGCGGGGTCGGTCGCCGACGGTTCACGCAGCGAGAAATAGATGACAAATGGCCGCCCCTCGATATTCGCCCGCGGAACAAATCCCCAGTAACGGCTGTCGCGACTAAAGTTGCGGTTGTCCCCCAGCACAAAGTACTCGCCCGGAGGCACCACCAGATTCCCCTGATGCACGTCCTTCTGCATCTCGGCCCACCACCTCGGCGTCACCCCCGGATCGGTGTAGCCGCCGTTCGGAAAACTGTCCCGGAACGCATCCGGATACGCCGGCTCGAAGGCCACATACGGCTCGCTGAGCGGCTTCCCGTTCACCCACGCCAGTCCGCCCTTCAGATGCACCCGGTCCCCCGGCAGCCCGATCACCCGCTTCACCACATGCTCATGCGGCTTCAGCGGATAGTGGAAGACGATGATCTCGCCCCGCCGGATCTTTCCCTCCGGCAGCAGCCATCTCCACACACTCGGCTGAGCGTAGGCCGTCTTGTTCACCAGCAGAAAATCGCCCACCAGCAGCGTCCGCTCCATCGACTCCGACGGAATCCGGAACGGCTGCGCGATGAACGTCATAATAAACAGCGCCACCACCAGCACCACCGCCAGCGAGCGCGCCATCTCCACCGCCACCGCATCGGCGAAGTCGGCGACCGGCGAGAGCACTCGCCCGCCGGGAACCGCCATGGCGCTCTCCGGATTCACGCCCACCGCTTCCGGCGTCGGTTCTGGGGTCGTGCTCACTCCGCTTCTCCCGCCTCCCGCAGCCGCTCCATCGCCTGCTGCGCCGCCTTCTGTTCCGCCATCTTTCTCGTTGGACCGGATCCCCCGGCGAAGGTCTCCCCGGCCACCCGCACCTCCACAAAGAACACCTTGCGATGATCCGGCCCTGTTTCGGCCGTGGTCCGGTAGTCCGGCTGCCCCAGCTTCCGCGCCTGCAGATGCTCCTGCAGCGCCGACTTGAAATCGCCCGTCCCGGCCCCCGTGCGCAGCTGCCCGTGCAGGTTGCCCGCCTCCGGCTCGATCACCAGCCGCTCAATCGCCTGCCTCGCCGCCTCCAGCCCCGCATCGAGATAAACCGCGCCCAGGACCGCTTCCATCGCGTTGGCCAGCAGCGCCAGCTTGGCCCGGCCGCCGCTGCGTTCCTCGCCCCGGCCCAGCAGCAGATACCGCCCCAGCCCCAGTCCGCGCGCCACCTCCGCCAGATGCCTGCGGCTCACCAGCACGCCGCGCAGCCGTGTCAGCGCGCCTTCGGTCTGATCCGGAAATCGCCGGTACATCGACTCGGCAACGGCCAGCCCCACCACGGCGTCGCCCAGAAACTCCAGCCGCTCGTTGTCCTGCCGCGGCGTCTCGCCCGCCCCTCGCTCCTGCGGACTCTGTTCCCACGCCAGCGACCGGTGCGTCAGCGCCTGCGTCAGCAGCTCTTTCCGCTCAAACCTGTGTCCCAGAACCTCTTCCAGGTCTTCCAGCCGCTCCGTTCGCGGCTTCCGCTCCGCCTTCGACACCTTCAGCCCGCCCTCCGCCTGAGCGCTGCTGACTGGTTCACTGCGGTCTGTCGAGGTTTCCATGGGCGGCTGCGGCATCTCTCATTATCGCAAAGAGAAGCCGCCAAACCAGTTACTGCGGGCTGGAGTTCCCGCTGGCCGATGGGGCCGCCGGCGCCGCGGGCTTCGTGGACACCGGTTTTCCCGTCGCCTCGCTCACCGTTTGCTCGCTCGGAATCGTATACGGCTTCTGCAGCCCGGCGTTCGCCGCCTGCCTCGTATCGGCGTGATCGTCGCCCGCCGCCAGAGCGGCCCTGTACTGGGCAATCGCCCGCGCACGGTCGCCTTTCACGTCCAGAATCCGCCCCAGAAAGATGTGCGACCACGCCAGCGTCCGCGGATCCTCCGCGTTCACCACCGCCTGCCGAAACGCCGCCTCCGCATCCTGCATCTTCCCGCTCATCAGGTAGCCCTGCGCCAGGATAAAATTCGCCCGGCCCACATTACCCTTCTGCGTCGTCACCACTTCCTGCGCCAGCGCCATCGCTGCGGCCGTCTTCCCATTCACCAGATCCAGCTGCGCCAGCTCCAGCCCCTTCGGCGCCGGCGCCGAATGCGTCATCGTTTCCGCTGCTCCGTGTTTGGCAAAGACCACATGCTTTGCCACGGAAATCTCGGAGTTGATGTCCATGCCGTAAACAATCGGCCCAATCGCCTGCCCCAGGCTTTCCGGGCTCTTCTCGAACTGGATCAGCTGCTTGTAGAAATACCCTGTCATCACGAAGCCCTGGGCCATATCCCTCTCCACCCACCGCTCGCGAATCTCGGCCACCTTCTCCAGATCCGCCCGGCGCGCCTCCATGTAGGGCACCGCCTGGCTGTGCGTCAGTCCCGAGGGAACCTGCGTCACCTTCACGCCCGTATTCGTGATCCGCGCCTCGATCGCCTTGATCAGGCTCTCCACCGTCAGCGACATGATGCTGTTCTTGAAGTTGAACTGCAGCGGCGCATCCTGCACCGTCTTCAGAATCGGCTCCATCCGCGTCATCGCGCCCTGCCAGTAATACAGCATCGGCTCAATCACGAAGTGCAGATACGCGTGCCGCACCTGGCGCATGTAGATCTGCCCGTGCTTCGGCGACGCCACCACTACGTAATCCGTCCCGTACACCCGCATGTTCGTCTCTTCCGGAGACAACATCGGCTCAATCACCACCAGAAACCGTAGCCCGTTTGCCGTCGACGCCGGCATCTTCAGGTAGTAATTCGTTTTGACGATCATCTGCGTCAGTGCCCCGTGCAGATGTTGCACAATCGCGTCATAGGCCGGCCGGTTCTCCAGCCAGATCAGGTGCAGATCCGCGTCGTTCACAAACCGGCGCAGCAGCGGCAGCATCAGCTCCACACCCACCGCGTCCGGCGGCAGATTCGATTCCGGTACCGTCGGCGTCAGCCTCGGCGGACGCGAGAGATAGAGCGCCAGCGACACATATTGCGCGAGGCTCTGCGACGGATCGTTCAGCTGGTGATCGTTCAGGTAGCGGCACAGCCGGTTGCGATCCTGCTGCACCTGCGGCGACTTCTCAATCACCTGATTCACCTCGCGGCGCACCACCAGCCGCACCGGATCGCTTTCATTTAGCCCATCGTTGTACCCACAGGCGTTCAGCGCCACCGCCATGTCGAACACCGGCTCGCTCGTCTGCAGGCTCACCTGCGGTCCAGCCGGATCCATCAGCCCCGGCCCGTGATTCGTCCCCGCTGGCTCGCCCTGATCCGCGGACTGATCCTGCGCTTGGGGTGCCTGCGGCTGCTTCGCGCTATTGCTCCCCCGCAGAGCGTCGTTGGGAAGCCTGCTCGAACTGGACGACGAGCTTTGCTGCGCCATGCAGCACGCGGCTGACAGGATCACAGCCATAGCGCAACACATTGAGGAACGAAGAATCTGGGTGGGAGACGGCATATTTTGATTCAGGCAGGCTGGACTGCATTCCAGTCTATGCATCCGCAGAAACAGGGTCAAACCTTTCCACACCGCATTCGCCGGAGCCCGTCCGCCCGTCCTCAGGCCGGCAAAATCAGGCATCCGCTCCGTCCAGACTGCGCCTGGCGTATCCTCTCCCAGAGATCGAGTCCTCCATGCCCGGCAATCCCACATCCGCTCCCCACGCTGACGCCGGCCGCTATATCGCGATGCTCGGCGCTGCCCTCGACTGGGCCGGCGTCCAGCTCGTCTCTGAAGCCTGCGCGCTGCTCCGCCAGGCCCTCCGCCTCAGCTCCCATCAGCTCGCCCCGGTTCTGGCGGACTGGAACCGCGGCGAGCTGGCATGCCGGCCCATCGAAGCCGCCGCACAAGTCCTGGCCCAGCACGGCCCAGGCTCGTCCTCGGCCATTCGCGATCGGCTCGAACACGGCGGCTCGCATCAAGCCGCGAGGCAGGCCGTCGCCAGCGCGCTCGAACACGGCTCGCCGCTCACCGTCATCGCGGAGTCAGTCTTCGCCTACGAGCTCCCCGCCGTCAGCGAAACCGCTCCCACCAATTTCCTGCATGGCCCGTCCGGGCGCGCCGCGACCGTCGCGCCCGCCGACCTCACCGAGAACGTCCGCCGCTCCCTGGTCTGCGCCCGCATCGTCTCTCATGCCCAGGCCATCGCCCTCCTGCGCCTGGCAGCGGCACGCCACGGCTGGCCGATAGAAATCCCCACCCTCATCCGGCACTGGAACAGCAACTCCCACGCACTCAGTCCCCTGCTCGGCAAAATTCAGGACGCCTTCGCCCGCGACCCCGCCCTGCCCAGCCTGCTGCCGGATCCCTCTCTTACCGCCGTGCTCGCCGAATATCAGGCTTCCTGGCGCAAGGCCATCGTCAAAGCCATCGCGCTCGGCGTGCCCATGCCCGCATCCACGGCCGCGCTCGCCTTCTATGACTCTCTCCGCAACAGCAACCATGCTTAAGCCTCTGGGTGCACCAGTTGATCAACTCGCACCCGGAATCTGTCAGCGGATGACAACTTGCTGAACACTGCTGCAGGGCCCCGGCTCCCACCGCAACTTTCCTCCGCATTGTCGATCTAATAAGCAGGGAGACATATGACAATGCCAAGGCTCAAACCGATTCTGATCACAGCCCTGGCGGCTCTGTTCGCACCGGCCCTTTTTGCTCTGGACATCCAGAACCCTCCGCCGGCTCGCATTGCCGGCCCAGGTACTCTGAATTACATCGAGGGCTCCGCCGCCATCGACGGAACGCCCGTCAACCTGAAAGCCACCCGTTACCCCACGCTTCAGCCCGGACAGGTAATTTCCACCACCAACGGCCGGGCCGAAGTGCTGCTCACCCCCGGCGTCTTCTTCCGTCTCGGACACAACAGCTCCGCCAAAATGGTCTCGCCGGATCTCACCGATACCGTCGTCAACCTGCAGCACGGCAGCGCCTCCGTCGAAGTGGACCAGATCTACCCCCAGAACGACATTCACATCCTCGTGGACCGCGTTCCCGTACAGCTCATCAAAACCGGCTACTACCAGTTCGACGCCAATACCGGTCAGGTGATGGTCTTCAGCGGCAAAGCTGCCGCATTGAAGCCCAACCGGCGATTCGTGGCCATCAAGCCTCACCACCAGCTGAACGTGAGCGAGATCGCATCCGCAAGGCCGCAGCACTTCAACGAGAGAGTGGAAAGCGAATCCTCCCTCTATCGCTGGAGCAGCCTGCGCTCCGACTATATGGCTCAGGCCAACCAGCAGATGGCCGGCGAGTACGGCCCCGGCTATTCCGCCGGCTGGTACTGGAACCCCTACATGCTCGACTACACCTTCATGGGCCCCTATGGCTTCGATAGCCCCTTCGGCTGGGGATTCTATCCCTTCGGCTTCATGGGCGGCATGGGCTGGGGCGGCTGGGGTATGGGCTGGGGTTATCCCGGCTTCTACGGCGGCGGTTTCTACGGCGGTGGTGGCGGAGGACCGATCGGCCACATCAACCAGGGACGCTTCCATCGCATCTTCGGCGGCAGCGGCCCCATCCCCAATCGCGGCGGCTTCGGCGGTAGTGGCTTCCGCGGCGGCGGTGGCTTCCACGGCGGCGGTGGATTCAGCGGTGGCGGATTCCGCGGCGGCGGTGGTGGTGGATTCCACGGCGGCGGTGGCTTCGGCGGTGGCGGCGGCCACGGCAGATAATCCCCTCGCATAAAAAGCAAGAGCCCCGGGCGAATCCGGGGCTTTTGCTTTTCATCCTCGGCCTGCGAAATTCCCCTCTATCGGCCGTCCTTGAGCCGGCTCGCCAGCCGATCCGGCAGCCCAGCCTTCAAAATCCGCTGCTGTGCCTGCTGCACATCGTAGGGCACCCGATGCCAGGTCACCTTCTTCTCCACATCGTCGTAAATGGCGAATCCCGCCCGCCAGTCCCCGTCCCGCGGCTGTCCCACCGATCCAGGGTTCAGCAGATACTTCGCCCCATCCCGCAGTTCCAGCTCATAGCTTTCCGCTTCGTCGCGCGTGGAGTACTGCGGCATCAGCCGGAACCACTCCTCATCGTTGGTCGCGAAGCCGCCCTGCACGTGCGTGTGGCCGAAGAACGTGATGCGCCGCGCTCCCTCCGCCTTCAGCGCCGGCCACGCGTCCCGCACCGTCACAATGTACTCATTCTCGTCGATCGGCGACCCGTGTACGCAGCTCACCTGCGGCCCATCCGGAGAAATCGGCCCCGGCATAAGCTGCCGCAGCCATTCGCGGTGATCGCTGGTCAGCACGCACTCGGTCCACAGCGCCGCCCGCTGCGCCACCGGATTGAAATCCTCCACCCCGCCCAGCCCGCAGCACGCCCGATCATGATTCCCCCGCACAAAAACGCTGCCCAGCCGCCGCGCCTCTTCAATCACCTCGTTGGGATTGGCGCCGTAACCCACCACATCGCCCAGGTTCCACACCGTGTCGTACTCCGGCGCAGCAGCCAGCACGGCCTTCAGCGCCTCCAGATTGGCATGAATATCGGAAACA
>DAHVZZ010000245.1:0-5701 GCA_027323785.1 Acidobacterium sp.
TTGTCTTCGCCGGCCTCTGCGCTTGGCTCTGGACCGCCAATCTCCGGTACGCCCGCCAAAACCGCGATCTCCGCGCTCAGCTCTCCCTCGCCCAGGCGCGTACGCAGGAGATGGCCGCTACCCGCGCCGATTTCCAGCGCATGATCGGCGCTCCCCGCACCATCCACGTCGCCCTCGCCCCTCAGCCCGGCAATGCCGGACTCCGCGCCGGCGTCCTCTACAACCAGGCTTCCGGCGTCGTCGTCTGGACCGGCCGCCTCGCGCCCGCGCCTCCCGGCAAAAGCTACCAGCTCTGGCTTGTTCCCACCTCCGGAGCACCCGTCAGCCTCCAGGTCTTCCCCGCCGCCGAGCAGTCCGCCGTTTTCACCGCCCACGTCGCCCCCGGAACCGCGGCCAAAGCCTTCGCCGTCACCGTCGAACCATTTGGCGGAAGCCCCCAGCCCACCGGCCCAAAGGTACTCGTCGGTCTCGCCGGCTGATCCTCCTTCACCGTCCCCGCCAGGCTTGCTCCAGTAAACTAAACACAGATATGCCACCCAGCACGAAAACCGGCCAGCCGCGCACTGGCGCCGAAATCCGCGAAGCCTTCCTCCGCTTCTTCGAGTCGAAGGGCCATCGCCGCGTCCACTCATCCTCTCTGGTCCCCGCCAACGATCCCACGCTCCTCTTCACCAACGCGGGCATGAACCAGTTCAAGGACGTCTTCCTCGGCGTCGAACACCGCGACTACTCCCGCGCCACCACCTCCCAGAAGTGCGTCCGCGCCGGCGGCAAGCATAACGACCTCGAAAACGTCGGCTTCACCCGCCGCCACCACACCTTCTTCGAGATGCTCGGCAACTTCTCCTTCGGCGACTACTTCAAGCAGGACGCCATCGCCTACGCCTGGGAGCTCGTCACCTCGCCCGACTGGTTCGGCATCCCGAAGGACCGCCTCTACGTCACCATCTTCAAAGGCGAAAACGGCGTCCCCCGCGATGAAGAGGCCTACAAACTGTGGCTCGATCACGTCCCCGCCGAGCGCATCTTCGAGTTCGGCATGAAGGACAACTTCTGGCAGATGGGCGACACCGGCCCCTGCGGCCCCTGCTCCGAAATCTTCTACGACATGGGCCTCGAAGCCGCCGAAACTCCCGGCGTCGACAAGCCCTTCGGCCAGGACGAAGCCCGTTACGTCGAAATCTGGAACCTCGTCTTCATGCAGTTCGACCGCAATGCCCAGGGCGAGCTCAACCTCCTGCCCAAACCCTCCATCGACACCGGCATGGGCCTCGAACGCCTCGCCGCCGTCCTCCAGGGCAGAATCAGCAACTTCGAAACCGACCTCTTCACCCCCCTCATCGCCAAAGCCGCCGAACTCACCGGCGCAAAGAACGATCTCGGCAATGCCTCGCTCCGCATCATCGCCGACCACGCCCGCGCCGCCACCTTCCTCATCTCTGACGGCGTCCTCCCGTAGAACGAAGGCCGCGGCTACGTCCTGCGCAAAATCCTCCGCCGCGGCATCCGCCACGGACGCCTCCTCGGCCAGGACAAGCCTTTCATGTGCCAAATGGTCTACGCCGTCCGCGACCAAATGGCCGCCGCCTACCCCGAACTGAAGGAATCCGCCGACCGCGTCGCCAAAGTTATCGAAGCGGAGGAACGGCAATTCGCAAGGGTCTTGGAGAAGGGAGCGGCGCTGCTTTCAGCCGAAATCGCGGGTGCTGCGCGCGAGTTTTTCAACGAAGTCGCAAAGAAGTTCGCCTTCAGGGGAACTCTCGATCTTGACAGACCATACGACATAGTGACCCCCGAAAGCATCGTCGAAGACATTAGGCGCATTAGTGACCCACCGGCTCGGGTCGAAGAACTGATTAGCACCTATCTGCGAGCACGGAAGAAGGAACAGCCTAAGCTCGAAGGCCGCGCCGCCTTCCACCTCTACGAAACCTACGGCCTTCCCCTCGACTTCATGATGGACGCCGCCCGCGACGCCGGCATCCACTTCGACCTCGAAGGCTTCGAGCAGGCCCGCGCCGAGGAGCAGGCCCGCGCCCGCGCCTCCTGGAAAGGCGGCTCCCAAAAGACCGCCAGCCCCGTCTTCCGCGACCTACCCAAAACCGAATTCCAGGGCTATCGCCAGCTCCGCACCGACGGTGCCGAAGTCCTCGCCATCGTCAAAGACGGCCAGGGCGTTCCCGCCGCTGCTGCCGGCGACGCCGTCGAAATCGTCCTCAACGCCACCAGCTTCTACGCCGACTCCGGCGGTCAGATCGGCGACACCGGCTGGCTCTACTCCGACGACCACAACTCCGTCGTCGCCGACGTCAGCGGCTGCACTAAGCCCGTTCAGGGCGTCTTCGCCCACCGCGCCGTCCTGCGCCAGCCCCTCGCCATCGGCGACAAAGTCGACACCGTGGTGGATACAAATTTCCGCAACGCCACCCGTCGCAACCACACCGCCACCCACCTCCTCCACGCCGCCCTGCGCGAAGTCCTCGGCCCCCACGTCAAGCAGGCCGGTTCGCTCGTCGAGCCAGCCCGCCTTCGCTTCGACTTCTCCCACTTCGCCGCCATCGCCGACGAAGAGCTCCAGGACATCGAGGACATCGTCAACAACCAGACTCTCCGCGATACCCGCGTCGAGACCCTCGAAGACGTCCCCATCGACGTCGCCGTCAACGAGTACCATGCCATGGCCCTCTTCGGCGAAAAGTACGGCGAAAAGGTCCGCGTCGTCCGCATCGGCGACTTCTCCACCGAGCTTTGCGGAGGCACCCACACCGCCGCTACCGGCGAAATTGGCCTCGTCAAGCTGCTCAGCGAGGGCAGCGTCTCCTCCGGCGTCCGCCGCGTGGAAGCCGTCACCGGCCTCGGCGCCCTCAGCGAATTCCGCCTCGGCCACGCCGTCGCCCAGCTCGCCTCGCAGCTCGGTCCCAGCGCCGGCGTCACTCCCGCTGAAGCCCTCCGCCAGCGCCTCGCCGCGCAGGAAGACGAGCTGAAGCGTCTCCGCCGCGAGCTCGACGAGGCCCGCATGAAGTCCGCCGCCTCGGCCGTCTCCAAATCCACCGACCAGGCCGTTGAAGTCGCCGGCATCAAAGTCCTCGCCCAGCGCGTCGACAATCTCGACCGCGGCCAGATGCGCACCCTCGTCGACAATCTCCGCAACAAGCTCGGCTCCGGCGTCGTCGTCCTCGGCGGCGCGCAGGAAGAAGGCAAAGTCGCCCTCATCGTCGGCGTCACCAAAGACCTCACCGCCAAAATCCAGGCCGGAAAAGTCGTCGGCCAGATCGCTCAGCTCGTCGGCGGCTCCGGTGGCGGACGCCCCGACATGGCCGAAGCCGGCGGCAAGGACGCCGCGAAAATCGACGCCGCCCTTCAATCCGCGGCAGAAGTGGTGAAAGGGCTGTTATCGTAATCGGCGGGTAATAATCGCCGATGCCTTACATTCTCGCGCTCGATCAGGGGACTACCAGCTCCCGCGCCATTCTCGTTGACCCGCTCGGCCGCATCGTCTCCACGGCCCAGCATGAATTTCCGCAGATATTTCCCGCTCCCGGCTGGGTCGAGCACGACCCCGTCGAAATCCTCACCTCTCAGCTCAGCGCCGTCGTCGATGTTCTCGCCCGCGCCGGAGCAACCCCCGGCGACATCGTCGCCCTTGGCATCGCCAATCAGCGCGAAACCACCATCGTCTGGGATCGCGCGACCGGCAAGCCCGTCTGCAACGCCATCGTCTGGCAGGATCGCCGCACCGCCCCCATGTGTTCCCGCCTCCTCAGCGAAGGCGTCGAGGAGATGATCCGCCAGAAAACCGGCCTCGTCATCGATCCCTACTTCTCCGCCACTAAAATCGTCTGGATCCTCGACAACATCCCCGGCGCACGCACGCTGGCCGAGAAGGGAAGACTCGCCTTCGGCACCGTCGACTCCTGGCTCGTCTGGAATCTCACCGGCGGCGCGCGCCACGTCACCGATCGCACCAATGCCTCCCGCACCCTCCTCTACAACATCGTCGAGGATCGCTGGGATCCCGACCTCCTCCAGCTCTTCGGCATCCCCTCCAGCCTTCTGCCCCAGGTCGTCTGGTCCAGCGAGCCCCTCGGCCGCGTCACCAGTCCGCTCGGTCCGCTCGGCGTGGAAATCGCCGGAATCGCCGGCGACCAGCAGGCCGCCCTCTTCGGTCAGCTCTGCGTCCATCCCGGCGAAGCCAAATGCACCTACGGCACCGGCTGCTTTCTCCTCCAGAACATCGGCTCCGAATTCCGCCTCTCGAATCAGCGTCTCCTCACCACCATCGCCGCCTGTTCCAACCACAAGCTCTACTACGCCCTCGAAGGCAGCATCTTCATCGGCGGAGCCGTCGTTCAGTGGCTTCGCGACCGTATGCGCTTCATCGCCGCCGCGCCTGACGTCGAAGCCCTCGCCCGCAGTGTCCCCGACTCCGGCGGAGTCGTCTTCGTCCCCGCCTTCACCGGCCTCGGCGCTCCCTGGTGGGATCCCGCCGCCGCAGCCATGATGATCGGCCTCCGCCGCGAAACCGAAATCGGCCACATCGCCCGCGCCGCCATCGAAAGCATCGCCTTTCAGGTTGCCGACGTCCTCCGCGCCATGGATGCCGACACCGGCATCCCCTGCCGCGAGCTGCGCGTTGACGGCGGAGCCGCCGCCAACAATCTCCTCATGCAGTTCAAGGCCGACCTGCTCGGCATTCCCGTCCATCGCCCCGCCATCCTCGAATCCACCGCCCAGGGCGCGGCCTACCTCGCCGGCTTAGCCACCGGCTTCTGGCGAAGCGTGGACGACATTGCCCGGACCCGTGAATTATCCGTCTTTCGGCCCGCTGCCGAGCCCGCCCACCGCGACGCTCTCCTCGCCCGCTGGCACAACGCCGTCGGCCGTTCCCGCGGATGGTCCCAGTTCACGGGGTAAAGCTCGCAGGCTGCCTCAGCGGGGTGCGGTCCGCGGTGTGACAACCATCACCACCCCCCGCCTCCCCACCGCTCTACCATGATCTCGCTGGCGGCCTGTGTCCTCCTGGCACGTGCCGCCCCGGCGTCCCCACGCCCCGCGAGGAAGGGAAGCGATGTGTCTGGCAATTCCCGGCCGGGTGACCGAAATCTTCACCCACGAAGGCATGAGCATGGCCCGCGTGCAGTTCGGCGGCGTCACCCGCGAAGCCTCCCTCGACTACGTCCCTGAAACCCAAATCGGCGACTACGTCCTCGTCCACGTCGGCTTCGCCATCAGCCGCGTCGATGAGGAAGAAGCCCGCCGCACCTGGGAAGCCCTCGCCTCCATCGATCAGCTCGGCGAGCTCGAAGCCCCCTTCCATCCCGATCCCTCTCCAAAAACCCCGTCCGGCGCATCATGAAATACCTCGACGAATACCGCGACCCCGCCCTCGCCGCCAAACTCATCGACCGCATCCACCAGCTCCAGCGGCATCCCTGGGTCATCATGGAAGTCTGCGGCGGCCAGACCCACTCCATCGTCAAAAACGGCATCGACCGCCTGCTCCCCTCCGGAATCGAGCTGGTCCACGGCCCCGGCTGCCCCGTCTGCGTCACTCCGCTTGAAATGATCGACCGCGCTCACGCCATCGCTCGCCGCCCGGACGTGATCTTCTGTTCCTTCGGCGACATGCTCCGCGTCCCCGGCTCCGATGGCGATCTCTTCACCATCAAATCCCAGGGCGGCGACGTCCGCATCGTCTACT
>DAHVZZ010000378.1:0-2887 GCA_027323785.1 Acidobacterium sp.
TGAAACCTCACAACTAGCGGGCGAAGCCGCCGGCGTGGAATTCAGGGCGCGGTTGCGCCTTCCTCGATGGCGACACGATTGATGATGCGCTGCAGGAAGACGATGCGGATGTTGATATGGCTGGCGACATCGGGGACGAATTCGGTGATGTAGTTACCGACCGGATCCGTGGCCCAGCCCAGGGCGATGCGCTCGGCGCTGGCACCCCAGCTGGTTCGCTGATAGGGAAGATAGGTGACGCCGACGGCCTCGTCGGCAATGCTCCCAAAGATGGTTGAGTAATTGACCATCCCCTGGCCGGTGTCGCTGTCGGTCCAGAATATCTGGTAGGCGCAGTGGGCGATGCGGCGGGCCAGGGGCATGTTGGGCAGGCGGCGGTAGTGCGGATCCTGATGGTCCAGGGATGGAATGAGGAAGGTGCCGAAGAATTCGCCGGTCATGTCCTGGGAGAGGGTGACGCCGCTTTGCTCGGCGATTCCCCTGACGCCGGGGCCGTAGGGGGAATGAGGGTTGATGGCGACGGAGTAAGCGGAGGTTCCGAGAATGGTCAGCAGATTGAATGGGTCCGCCACGCCGCTGATCGCGAGCTTTCCCAGTTCGTGCGGGGTGTAGATGTGGACCGCATAGCGCTGCAGGTAGTTCCGGAAGGCGTCATGGCTGGATTGGCAGCAGCTGTGCTGCGGCGCGATGGCACTACAGGACCGCTTGATGCACCGGTGGGGCAGGGGAATCCAGTTGGGGCGCAGGCCTTCGGTATTTTCGCCGCGATGCGCCGGAAGCGCGGGCGGGAAGGCCTCCTGTCCGCCAGGGTCGGGTGCGGGAGCCAGCGCGCCAGGGAAGAGCGGGCGGTTGCGGGCCATGTATTCCGGCTGCGGCAGCGGCGCATCGGGCAGCGCGGCTGTGCGGGACTGCGCCCGGGATGCACAGCAGAAGGCAAGCATGAAACCGATGGAAGCGGCCCAGCTGAGGGTGCGACGGAGCAGGGTGCGCCGCCGCTGGAGAAACAGCCATTCGGGATGGAGGAGCCGAGAGCTTGCCATGCGTGCCGGGTTTCGATATTACCTGTATCGCCGCGCCGACCTCAGCGCGATTGCTTACATACTTCAGAGACGCACAAACCGGCCTCCAGGTGGGCTTTGTGCCGCCGCCAGCGCCGCCTGTGAATGACCTTGTGGACCACATCGGGCCAGAATTCCAGAAAGAGATTGTTGCCGGCGGTGCCGGCGAGCGAGGTGCCCCAGGTGCGAAAGACCATACCGGTGTTGGCGCTGGGGTCAGGGTAATAAGCGAGGATGAGGATGGAGGCGGCGAGGTGTCCGACAACGTCGGAGAAGTTGAAGCCGCGGCGGCCGCTGTCATGCCGGTCGATGATGGTCTGCGTGGTCGCCCAGCGGGTGCGTGACTGCCAGGTACCGCTTGCTTTGCGCAGGTATCGCGGATCCTCGTGAGCGATGGCGGGAAGGAGGCTGGAGACAAAGAAGCGCATGGTTGCGTCGCGGATAAAGGCGGCGCCGAGGCGCTCACCGAAGCCGCCCGCATCGGTGCCGTAGGCGGGCACGTTGAGCGGCTGGCCATAGAAGGCGCTGATGAATTCGGGGACCGCCGAGGTGGGCCGTACCTCGTCATGCAGCCAGTACTGTAGCTTGTTGCGCGTGGATAGCGGTGGGACCCGTTCGCCGGGATCGATATACCGCGCCCATCTGCGCCTTTGCCATGACGCTGTGTCCACTGAGCCCGCCTCGCCTGGCGCCGGTTTGCCTGGCTCGATCACCCGACCCGTGCGGTGTTGCCCAGGCTGCTGAGATGCCGCGAGAGGGGGCTGTGGAGCATTGGGCAGCGTGGCCTGAGCGCGTGCAGCGGGGAACGTTCCGGCCACCATCGAGCAGATGATAAGGGCCGCCAGGTGTCTTAAACCGATCACTCTCTTTTGCTTTGGAAGTAGAAATCCGGCGGGAGGATGTACTGCCGTTACTGATCCGGCACTTTTCGGCGGATGGGGATTGACCCATCCCGCATGGGCAGAAATACTGAAGCGGAAGTATGGAGGTGGAGCGATGAACGAGGAAAATCGGAAGCGCTCCGACAAGCGGTCCTTTGAAGAGATGGGCCGCAAAGTAGATGGACATATGAACGACGCGGCTGAACGCGTGGACGATGAAGTGCAGCGGGTGATCGCCTTCCTCAACGACAAGGTGGTTCCGGAGGTTCGGCAGAACTCCTCGAAGGCGCTGCGTGGGGCCGCGGAACAACTGGCAAAGCTGGCGGAGCATCTGGACAGCCGGCGAGGACAGTGACGGAAGCAATGCGCAATCAACAATACCCTTCCCCCGTGGCAAGAATCGGCGTCTTCGGTGCGGCCGCTCTTGCCCTGATGCTGGCCACCGGATGCGGGCACCGCCGCGTGGCTTACGCTCCGCCGCCGCCGCCGTCCGTCGCCGGCCCGCGATACGCGCGGCCGAACCGGCAGTATCGGGCCGACGAAGAATTCGTCCGGACGCATCGGCCGATCCTGACCGAAACCGGACTGGCCAGCTGGTACGGACCGAACTATAACCACCATCGCGCAGCCGACGGAGCAGTCTACAACCAGAACCAGGTTTCCGCCGCGAATCGGACGCTGCCGCTCGGCTCGCTCATCAAGGTGACCAACGTGCGCACCGGGCAATGGGCCATCATGCGCGTGACGGATCGGGGGCCATTCGTCAAAGGGCGCATTCTGGATCTTTCGCTGGCGGCGGCGAAGGAAACCGGCATCTGGCTGCCTGGAGTGGCCGAGGTGCGGATGGATGTCTACAGCACCCCG
Source organism: Acidobacterium sp. (assembly GCA_027323785.1). Taxonomy (GTDB): domain Bacteria; phylum Acidobacteriota; class Terriglobia; order Terriglobales; family Acidobacteriaceae; genus Palsa-343. The sequence continues at coordinate 2,804 of DAHVZZ010000378.1, forward strand.
GAGCCGATCGGGTACGGCGGACGGTGGTGCGTGCAGATTGGAGCTTTCAGCCGTAAGCGAGCAGCGCTGCGCCTGCAGTCGAGG
>DAHVZZ010000257.1:0-2909 GCA_027323785.1 Acidobacterium sp.
AGGAGATTTTGGAAAGCACCACCCGCGGCGTCAGCTGCTTGTCGTCGAGTCCCATCCGGCGCATCACCGCTTTCACCACCGCCTGCTGATCGGACTCGTCGTAGATGGCAAACGTGCGCGTCAGCCCTTCATTGTTCACACGCAGCACTTCAATGTCGCGCCGAAGAAGCCGCACGCAAAACGAGTGGAACGTGGAGATCAGCGGCCGGGCCAGCGAGGCGTGGCCGATCAGCTTGTCCACGCGCTCGCCCATCTCGGCGGCGGCCTTGTTGGTGAAGGTGACGGCAAGGATGGAGTCCGGGGCGACGCCGCGCTGGTCGATCAGATACGCGATGCGATGGGTGATCACCCGCGTCTTGCCTGAGCCGGCTCCGGCAAGAATCAGAACCGGCCCGTCGACCGCTTCGACGGCTTCGCGCTGCTGCGGATTGAGTTTGTCGAGGAGTTGCTGCAAGGCTTTGGCTCGGTTTCGTTGGCGGGATTTGGCCCGTCGATTGAGGAGGATTCGGCTCCGCTCGATCCAGCGGAGCCTGTCTCTCCTCTATTTTAGTCGGCGGCGGAGTGTTAGCTTTCTGCTATGCCCCTGCTGGTGGTGACGGAATTAACAAAAATCTACGGCCCCGCCGACAGCGGCGCGCGCGTCGTGGACAGCGTCTCGTTCGCGATGGAGCGCGGCGAAACCCTGGGCCTGGTCGGCGAGTCCGGGTCGGGCAAAAGCACCATCGCGCGGATGGTCCTGGGGCTCATCGAGCCAACCTCGGGGTCGGTGGTTTTCGATGGGCAGCCCGTGACCGGCGTGGCGCAGCGAAAGCTCCGGCCCCTGCGGCGCAGAATGCAGCCCGTCTTTCAGGACCCCTATGCGGCGCTGAATCCGCGCATGCGGGTGGAACAGATCATCGCCGAACCGCTGGCTATCCATCAGCCGCAGACAAGCCGCCCGCAGCGTCAGGCGCGCTGCCGGGAGCTGCTGTCCCAGGTGGGCCTCGACGAGTCCGCGCTGCGGCGCTATCCGCACGAGTTCTCCGGCGGCCAGCGGCAGCGGATCAACATTGCGCGGGCACTGGCGCTCCGGCCGGAAATGCTGGTGCTGTACGAGCCGGTCTCCGCCCTGGACGTGAGCGTGGGCGCGCAGATCGTGAATCTGCTGCGCGATCTGCAGCGGGAGTTCGGCCTCACCTACCTGTTTATCTCGCACTCCATGCCGCTGGTGCGCTATCTCTCGACGAATATCGCGGTGCTGAAGGGTGGCAAATTGGTGGAGTTCGGCAGCCGCGACCAGGTGTGCGGATCGCCACGCGAGGATTACACCCGCAACCTCATGGCGGCGACGCCGGAGATTGCCTGAGCCGCTCCTGGCGCCATAAAAACAGTACCCAACGGGCTAAAATTCGCATGCCCCGCTCGCGGTGATTTGCCAATTCACCCATACAATCAATAACGTGGGCCAACCTCTCCTGCATGACCTGTTTTTAACGTTCGCTGCGCTCATCGGCGGCTTGGTGAACTCCGTCGCCGGGGGCGGTGGGTTTATTGCTTTTCCTTCTCTGCTGGGCGTGGGCCTGCTGCCGATTGAGGCAAACGCCACCAATACCGTCGCGCTCTGGCCCGGACAGTTCACCTCCATCGCCGGCTATCGCGAGGATCTGAAGAAGAACCTACGCCTGGTGCTGCCGGTAATGGCCGTGGCGGCACTGGGCGGCCTGGCCGGCTCGCTCACGCTCCTCCACGGCACCCAGGGATCGTTTCTACGGCTCGTGCCTTATCTCTTTCTGCTGGGCGCCACCAGCTTTGCCCTGAGCGGGCCGATCCGGCGTCGCATGCTGCGGCAGACGATAGAGTCCGCGGAACACCCGGAGCGGCACAGAAAGGTGGCGCTGGCGCCGCTGCTGCTCGCTCTTCTGGCCATCTGCTACTACATCGGTTACTTCGGAGCAGGCGCCGGGCTGCTGACCATGTCGGCGCTTTCGCTGGGCGGCATCGAGCGGATCGCCGAGATCAACGCGCTCAAGACCGTGATTACCACCACGGCGAACGCGGTGGCCTGTGTCGCGTTCATCGTAGGCGGCGCGGTGGACTGGCGGGTTTGCTGGTACATGATGATCGCCTGCGCCATTGGCGGCTATGTGGGGGCGCGGAACGCGAGGCGGATCAGCGATCGCTGGCTGCGCCCATTCATTATCGGGCTGGGCTTTGCCCTGGCCATTTTCTTCTTCCTGCATCGGGGGGCTCTGTGATTCCGCGGATGGTGGATACGATCGGCATGGTCGCCGCAACCTGCACAACGATTTCCTTTGTCCCACAGTTGCTGCGCGTCTGGCGTCTGCGCAGCGCGCGGGAAATTTCGCTGTCGATGTTCCTGGTCTTCTCGCTGGGTGTATTTTTATGGCTGCTCTACGGGATCTGCATCCGTTCGGTGCCGGTAATGCTGGCCAACGGCGCCACGCTCGTGCTCTCCGTGGCGATTCTGGGGATGAAGATTCGCTTCGGAAGACAGTGAGGCCGGTGGAAAGTGATTTGGCGATGAAGCGATGCGCGGCATGGATAGCGGCAGCGTGCCTGGCCGTGACAATCGCCGGCGCTGCCGAGGCGCAGAATTCGCCAGCGGCGGAGCCCGCGGCCCGGACCGCCAAACCTGCCGCCCAGGGCTATGCTGGCTTCGACAAGAATCTCTATCCCGGCGACGACCTGCTGCCCGCACTGCGGAAGACCTTCGCGTTTACCGGCTACTGGCTGAACGATCCGCCAGGCATGACGACCAATCCCTGGGCGGGCAAACGCGCGGCCATTCGGGCGGCGGGCTTTGGCTTTCTCCTCCTCTACAATGGCCGTCTGGATAAGGCACTGCGCGGGCAGGACGCCGCCGCGCTGGGCCGTGCCGACGCTGCCCGGGCTGTCGCCGCCGCGCGCCG
>DAHVZZ010000404.1:0-5805 GCA_027323785.1 Acidobacterium sp.
GGACAGCCTCCCACCTTTGCCGGATCGCCGGCCGCGGGCCCGGCGGTTTCCAGCGGCACGTTTGCCGAAGCGGAGAAGCTGGTTCAGGTGCACATGAGCCAGCCGCACCTGGACGAGGCGGCGGAGAGCTGGCGTGAGGCAATGGCTCCGCTGTACGAGCGGCGGACGGGGCCGCGCAAGGTCGCGCTGGGGCCGGACGATGCGCCGTGGTCGCTGATCCGCGCGGTGCAGCCGGGAGTGACGGCGGGACCGGAGACGAATCGTTTCGTTCGGAGCCAGGCGGATCCCGGGCCTCTGCCCGCGAGCGACGAGCAGATTGCCTATGCTCCGGTGACAAAGCTGTCGCGATGGATCGAGAAGCGGCAGATCAGCTCGGAGCGACTGACGAAGATCTACCTGGAGCGGCTGCGGAAGTACAATCCCACGCTGCGCTGCGTGATCACGCTGACGCCGGAGCATGCGCTGGAGCAGGCGCGGCGGGCGGATGCGGAGATCGCGGCGGGACATTACCGCGGGCCGCTGCACGGGATTCCGTGGGGCGCGAAGGATCTTCTGGATACGGCGGGCATTCGCACGACGTATGGGGCGGAGCCATTTCGTAACCGCGTTCCGCACGATAATGCAGTGGTTGTGGAACGGCTGAACCGCGCCGGGGCGGTGCTGGTAGCCAAGCTCAGCATGGGCGCGCTGGCGCTGAACGACGTCTGGTTCGGCGGGCAGACGATGAATCCGTGGCTGACCGAGGAAGGCTCCTCCGGTTCAAGCGCCGGGCCGGGAGCGGCGACGGGAGCGGGCCTGGTGGCGTTCGCCATCGGCAGCGAGACGGAGGGCAGCATTGTGAGTCCGTCGATGCGCTGCGGGGTGACCGGGCTGCGGCCCACTTTTGGACGGGTGCCGCGGACCGGAGCGATGACCCTGTGCTGGTCTCTGGACAAGCTGGGGCCGATGGCGCGCAGCGTGGAGGATACGCTGCTGGTGCTGCATGCCATCACCGGGCCGGACGCGGGCGATCTGGACAGCGTTCCCAGCCATCTGGATTTCGACGCCGATGCGCCGGTGCGCGGGCTGCGGGTCGGCTATTTCCCGCAGTGGATGCATGAGCCTCCGGCGACCGCCGTGGACCGCGCGGCGCTGGCGACGGTGGGCAGGCTGGGCATGACTCCGGTGGAGGTGTCGCTTCCGGACTGGCCTTACGACTGCCTGAACGTAATTCTGTTTGCCGAGTCGGCGGCGGCCTTTGAGCCGATCACGCTGGATGGCCAGGTGAACACCATGCGGATGCAGACGCCGGACGCATGGCCGAATACCTTCCGGCAGTCGCGCTTTCTTTCGGCGGTGGATATGGTGCAGTCGGACCGGTTCCGGCGGAAGGTGGCGGAGCAGATGGCGCGGATCTTTTCGCAGGTGGATCTGCTGCTGGTGCCGTCGCTGCGGGATTCGATGCTGACCATCGGTAATTTCACCGGGCACCCGTCGCTGACGCTGCGGGCGGGATTTATCGAGGTTTCGGAGGCGCGCAGCGACTGGGCGCCAAATCCGGCGCATCCCCTGCCGAAATTCTCGCCGCCGCGCCGGGTGCCCTATGGGGTGACGCTGCTGGCGGGGCCGTTTGAAGAGGGGAAGCTGGGAACGGCGGGCATCGCCATGGAGCGCGCGTTCAACGTAATGGGCGAGCATCCGCCGGGCTTCTGACGTGGGTTCGGGAACTTCCGGCGCGGCCAGCATTCATCAGCTGCCACGGCGGAAGATCGCCCGGTATGATCAAAGGTCCACCTCCTGGATATGACGACTACGACCGACTCCCGATCCCAGCTGCGCCGGACGATGGGCTTCTGGGATGTGCTGCTGTTCAATATCGCCACGGTGCTCGGACCCCGGTGGATTGCGGCCGCGGGCCACAATGGAACCTCTTCCATCAGCCTGTGGCTGATTGCGGCGCTCTTCTTCTTCATCCCCGGTGCGCTGGTGATCAACGAGCTGTCTTCGAGGTTCCCGCAGGAAGGCGGGCTCTACGTCTGGGCCAAAGAGGCGTTTGGGGATTTTCACGGGTTCATCGCCGGGTGGACGTACTGGATCTATACGTTCTTCTACTTTCCCGGGCTGTTACTGGCCAGCGCTTCGATGAGCGCGTACATCCTGGGCGCGCATGGGCCGGGCCTGGCGCAGAGTCGCGAATTTCAGGTGGGCGTGGCCATGGGGTTGCTGGCCGTGGCCGTGGGGCTGAACATCGTGGGGCTGAACATCGGCAAGTGGCTGCAGAATGCCGGTGGCGTGGGGACGTTCGTTCCGCTGGCGATTCTGGTGCTGGTGGCGGCGGTCTTTGTCTTCCATCACGGATCGGCGACGCACTTTACGGTGCGGAATATGCTGCCCACCTGGAACTGGAACACGGTGAGCTTCTGGTCGCAGATTGCCTTTGCATTCACCGGGCTGGAGCTGGTTTCCGCGATGAGCGAGGAGGTGCGCGATCCGCAGCGGACCCTGCCCCGGGCGGTCTTCGGAGCCGGGGCACTGATCGCCATCATCTACATCGCGGGAACGTTCGCGGTGCTGGCCCTGCTTCCCGCCGGCAGCATCGACGCGCAGAGTGGCGTCTTCAGCGCGATCACCGCCGGGTCAGTCGCGCTGAAGGTGGGCGTGCTGGGAATTCTGGCGGCGGTGCTGGTGACGGTGGGTAACGCCGGCGGAGTGGGGTCAACGGTGGCGGGGGTGGCGCGGGTGCCGTTTGTAGTGGGCGTCGACCGGTATCTGCCGTCGATGTTTGGGAAGATTCACCCGCGCTGGAAGACGCCGTGGGTGTCCATTCTGGTGCAGGGTGCGATTTCGGCGGCGATCCTGCTGGCGAGCCAGTTCAACGAGACGGTGCAGGGGGCGTATCAGTTTCTGGTGGTAGCCGCCATCATTCTGTACTTCATTCCCTTTCTGTACATGTTCGCGGCAGCGATCAAGCTGGCCGGCCGGCCGGACCGGAAGAGCAATCCGCACGCGGTGCTGGTTCCCGGCGGCAAAGTGGGTGTGGATCTGCGGCGGACTGGGCTTTGTGGTGGTGCTGATCGGGATTGCGGTATCGATGGTGCCGCCGGGCGAGGCGGGCAGCAAGCTGGGCTTTGAACTGCAGGTGCTGGTGGGGACCGTGGCTTCCATCCTGATCGGCCTGGTCCTTTACTGGCGTGGAGCGCGCAGGAAGCAGGAGTAGGCTTCGAGCGGATAAACTGGGTTGGAACCGCCAAACTCTCTCAGGTTTCGGGCCCCATCCCGAGAACCCCTCAGGACAGGCAATGAAGCGCATTCTCGACGGTTACGCACGTTTTCGCCGCGACGTATTCCCAATCTGGAAAGACCGCTTCCAGCTGCTGGCCGACCGCCAGGCGCCGGACACTCTATTCATCACCTGCGCCGATTCCCGGGTGGTGCCCGATCTGATTCTGCAGACGGAGCCGGGCGACATCTTCGTGTGCCGCACGGCCGGCAACATCATTCCCCCGCACGGACAGATGGCCGGCGGGGTCTCCTCGACGGTGGAATATGCCGTGGAAGTGCTGCATGTCCGCCACATTATTGTCTGCGGACACTCCGACTGTGGGGCGATCAAGGCGGTTCTGCCGCCGGAAGGAGCCGAGAGCGGAGCCGTTCGCAACATGACGCTGCTGCCACTAACGGCGAAATGGCTGGGATTTGTGGAGCCGGCCTGGGGGCACCTCGATCCGCGAGTTCCGCGCGAGGATCGCCAGGCGCTGCACACCGCGCTGATTCACGCCAACGTGATTGCGCAGTATGAGAATCTCCGGACGCACCCCGAAGTTTCACGCGGCCTTCTGCACGGCACTCTGCGGATCCACGGATGGTATTACGACATTCTGACGGGCGCCATCGAGGCTTACGATCCGCGGCTGCGCCGCTTTATTCCGCTGGAAGAGACGCGGGAGCCGGAAGAGGAAGAGTAGTCGGACCTCCGGCTCTAATGGGCGCCGGCGGGGCCGTGTCCAGGCTTGACCTTTTTGAAGAACCAGACCAGGATCACGCAGACAAAGCAGATCAGCGATGTCCAGCGGAAGATGTCGACGAAGGACCAAAGCAGCGCCTGGCGTCCAAGTTCCTGATAAAGCTGGTTTTCGGCTGCGGCATGGGCAGTGGCTGGAGGCATGAAGCGCTCGAAGTAGGCGGTGAGCGCGTGGAGCTGGTTCTGGACCCAGATCTGCGTGTGGGTGGTATTGGCGCCAATTTCGGTCTGGTGCATGTCGCTGCGCCGGACGAGCAGGGTTTCAGCAATGGAGATGCCGATTGATCCGCCTATGTTTCTGACCAGGTTGAAGATGCCGCTGGCATTGCCGATTTGGTCGTTGCGCAGGGTGCTGTAGGCCTGGGTGGTGATGGGAACAAAGACAAAGCTGAGGGCAAAGCCGGTGAGGACGATCGGCGTGATCAGCGTCCAGGGGCTGATTCCAAGGTTCACATTGCCGAAGAACAGCGAGGTAATGCCGAAGCCGACGAAGCCGAAGGTGAGCAGGTAGCGGGGATCGACGCGGTTGGTGAGGTAGCCGATGACCGGCATGCCGAGAATGGAGCCGATGCCGCGGGGGCCCACCACCAGTCCGGCGGCAAATGCGGTATAGCCGAGCAGCTCCTGATAGAAGAGCGGCAGCATGGTGATCATGGAATAGATGGCGAGGCCCAGCATGATCATCAGTCCGCAGCCGATGGCGAAGTTGCGATCTTTGAGGGTCTTCAGGTTGACCAGAGGGGTCTTGCTCCGCCAGGAGTGAACGATGAACCAGGTGAAGGCGACGATCAGGAAGAAGGTGGCCCAGCGGATCCACTCGGCGCCGAACCAGTCGGATTCCTGGCCCTTGTCGAGGATGACCTGCAGGCAGCCGGTCCAGACGGCCAGCAGCCCGAACCCGAGGCCGTCGAACTTGCTGGCCTTGGTTTTGGTGATGTAGTCCGGGTCGTGAACGAAGCGGCTGATCATGAAGACGGCCAGGATGCCGACGGGGATATTGATATAGAAGGCGTAACGCCAGCTGTAGGTGTCGGTGAGCCAGCCGCCGAGGGTGGGGCCAAGGACCGGAGCCACGACCACGCCGAAGGCGAAGAGGGCCATGGCCGCGCCGCGCTTCTCCGGCGGAAAGCTTTCCAGCAGAATGGCCTGGGAGAGGGGCTGGAGCGCGCCGCCGCCCGCGCCCTGGATGATGCGGGCAATCAGGATGAAGCCCAGAGTGGGCGCCGCTCCGCAAAAGAATGAAGCAATGGTGAAGATGATGACGCAGGTAATCAGGAAGCGCTTGCGTCCGAAGCGGAGCGAAAACCAGTTGCTGGCCGGCAGGATGACGGCGTTGGCCACCAGGTAGCTGGTGAGGACCCAGGTGGCTTCGTCCGTGGACGCGGAGAGGGACCCGGCGATGTAGGGCAGGGCAACCGAGGCGATTGCCGTGTCCAGCACCTCCATAAACGTGGCCAGCATCACCGAGACGGCGATGAGCCACGGATTGACACCAGAATTCTGCGGCTGCTGACTAGTTGGCTGGGCCATGCATCCTTAAAAGAGAAACAAACGGCGAAGAAAGACGTGGAAACCGAGAAGGGCCGGGAGGCGGAAGCCGCCGGTTTTGCTGTCGTTATGCTTGGTTTTGGATACGCCAACCCCATGCCGGGATGCAGAGGAGCCGGTGAATTCCTGCATGGCGGCGGGAGTTTCCTCTAAGTGCTTATATATGAGTATATTCGATCCCAGCATCCCGGTGAGTGATTTCTGCATCAGAAAGATTGACAATAAGTCACTCAGGTGCGAAGCTGAGAGGGTAAACG
>DAHVZZ010000408.1:0-2882 GCA_027323785.1 Acidobacterium sp.
AATCTCCGAATTCCGGCAGTGCAGCAGCGCCGCCACCTGCTCGCGCGCCCGCTCCACCGCCGCGCGGGCCTGCTGCCCCTGGCGATGGATCGACGAGGCGTTGCCGAACGCCTCCGTCAGAAACGGCCGCATCGCCTCCAGCACCTCCGGCAGCAGCGGCGTGGTGGCGTTGGCGTCCATGTAAATGCGGCGCATATCTCCATTCTAGCCATCCCCGCCGGGCCCCGCCGCCTCGCCGCCGCACTGCCCCTTCAGGCAAAATGGAAGCAGGAGCAGGACTGATCCATGCGGGTTCTGGTCGTCGAAGACGAGGTCCGGGTGGCGGAAAACATCGCCGCGGCCCTGCGCGAAAACGCGGACCTGGCCGTCGACCTCGCCCACAGCGGACCCGACGGCGTGGAGCTGGGCCGCCGCGCCACCTACGACCTCATCATCCTGGATCTGATGCTGCCCCAGCTCGGCGGCCACGAAGTCCTGCGGCAGATTCGCGCCCTGGGGCAAACCGCCCCCGTCCTGATTCTCACCGCCGTCGTCGAAAAAGCCTCCGTCATCAGCCTGCTCAACTCCGGCGCCGACGACTACCTGGCCAAGCCCTTCGACCTGGGCGAACTGCTGGCCCGCGCCAAGGCGCTCATCCGCCGCGGCAAAGGCGTCAGCCATCCCCAGATCCGCGTCGCCGACCTCGTCATCGACACCATCGAGCGAACCGTCACCGTCGCCGGCCGCGCCATCGAGCTTTCTCCCACCGAATACCGCGCGCTCGAATACATGAGCCACCGCCCCAACTCCATCGTCTCCCGGCAAATGCTGCTGGAGCACCTCTACGACTACAACTGGGAGCACCACTCCAACGTCATCGAGGCCCACATCTCCAACCTTCGCCGCAAGCTGAACCGCGGACGAGCCGCCGATGCCGACCTCTGGATCGAAACCCTGCGCGGCCGCGGCTATCGGCTCGCCGCCCTCCATGCAAACAGGAGCGACGCTCCGTCATGAAGCAGTTTTCTCTCCGCCGCCGGCTCATCCTCAGCGTACTGCTGCTGGAGTGCCTGCTCGCCGGAGCCATGAGCGGCGCCACCCTGTTCTTTACCTGGCACGAACAGATCAACGCCTTCGACCTCATGCTCCGCGGCCGCGCCGATTCCCTGCTGGGCCAGGTCCACGACGCCGAAGACGCCAACGACGACGTCACCATCGACCCGCGCGCCCTCGACCTCCATCCCGGCGATCTCTGGCTGGTGCGCGACACGGGACAGCGCGCGGTCGCGCAGTCGCGTGCCTGGAACGACACGGCGAAACACGGTTTCGGCGCCGACCAGAAGCCCCACAACTTCCGCTTCGGCGGCCATCTCTATCGCGGTCTCGAACTCCATGGCGTCCGTCAGATCGACGCTAACGACACCAGCCCCGGCATCGCGCGACCCGTCACCATCCGCTACGCCGTGGCGCTCCATCCCGTCTTCCACGAGATGCACCGCGCCTTCCGCTTTCTGTTCGTGGCCAGCCTGCTGCTGCTGCTGCTCACCGGAACCCTGCTCGCCTGGCTGCTCCGCCGCGGCCTCGCGCCCCTGGGCAGTCTCAGCCTCGCCGCGGCCCGGCTCACCCCCAGGCGTCCCATCTTCCGCGCTCCGGATGTTGCAAAGCAGACAGCGGAGCTCGCCCCTCTTGCCTCCGCGCTTGAATCCGCCACCCTGCGGCTGGAAGAGGCGTTCCGCCAGCAGCAGGTTTTCGTCCACGATGCCGCCCATGAGCTGAAGACCGCCGTCACCATCGTCAAATCCTCGCTCCAGTTGCTGGCCTCGCGCCCCCGCAGCGCTCGCGAATACGCCACCGGCCTCGAAACCTGCATGGCCGACTGCTCCCGCATGGAAGAGCTGGTCCAGCGCATGCTGCAGCTGGCACGCTTCGAACGCGGCGTCGTCGATACGAACGCCCGCTGCGATCTGTCCGAGGTCATCCATGACGTGGCCAGCCAGGTGGAGCGGCTGGCGGAGATTCGCGGCGTCCGAACCATCGTCGATGCTCCCGCGCCCGCCCCCGTGCCTCTGGCCGAAGAGGCCTGCGCCTCGCTCCTCGCCAATCTTCTGCTCAATGCCGTCCAGAACACGCCGGCCGGCGGCAGCGTGCGCGCCAGCGTCGCCAGGGATTCACAGGTCGCAGTCGAAATTCGCGATAACGGACACGGCATTCCTCCCGAAGACCTACCGCATCTCTTCGAGCGCTTCTGGCGCGGCGACTCCTCGCGCGCCCGCAGCACCGGCGGCACCGGCCTCGGCCTCTCTATCTGCAAGGCGATTGTCGAATCCTGCGGTGGCGAAATCGTCGTCTCCAGCCAGCTCGGCCAGGGCGCCTGCGTCACCGTCCGCCTGCCCCTCGCCGCGCCGGAACCGGTCTCGCAGCCTGCAATCGGCGAAGCAACCCTGCAATAACTCCGGTCACCACCGCGGTGCGGAATCCCCATCCTCTTCGGCATCAGCCGCACAAAAAAGCAGGCCGGCGCGAACGCCGGCCCAGGTCGATGAAAGGCAACGACCCAATCAGAAGGTGAAGATTCCGTTGAACTGAATCTGCCGCGGACTGCCCAGCGGATTGGTGATGACGCCCACTCCGTTGTCGGTGAAGTTCTGCTGGGTGAGCGGAGTGAAGCCCCCGGGATAGGGGCTGTAGTTCGGATCGCCGTTGAAGTTGTTCCCCGGCGTATCGAAGCTGGGCGTGTTGCTGATGTTGAAGAAATCCATGCTCAGGCGCAGCTGCCGGCCTTCTCCGATGCTGGTCGTCTTCACGATCGAGACATCCGCCCGCTTCTGGAACGGCCCGCGAAACACAGTGCGCCCACCGTAGGAGAAGGTGCTTTCATAGCTGTCGCACACCGTCGTCCCGGC
>DAHVZZ010000436.1:0-2355 GCA_027323785.1 Acidobacterium sp.
ACTACTTCTTCTGGGGACCGCGAGGCTATACGGGCAAAGTGATGATTGTTTTTGGGGAGAGCCAAAAGAAGCTGGAGAGCGAGTTCGATTCGGTCGAGGTGTACGGGCAGGATACGAATCCGTGGGTGGAGCCGTATGAACGGGGGCCGGTGTTTATCTGCCGGGGCCTGCATGGGAATTTGCAGACGCTGTGGCCGACGGTGAAGTTCTGGTACTGAGGCGGCTGCGTTTGCGAATGCCGGGATGGCGAAGGCGGGCTCGTCCGTGCTGTGGCGTTCGTCACACCGCTCCGCACCTCCGCGGGACTATACCAGGGGCATGGATCTTTCAACGGACTATCTTGGGCTTCACCTTGCCAACCCCGTCGTAGTTTCCTCGTCGCCGCTGCAGCGGGAGATCGACAACATCCGCCGCATGGAAGACGCGGGCGCGGCCGCGGTTGTGCTGCACTCCCTATTTGAGGAGCAGATAACGCTGGAGAGCGAGGACCTTTCGCGCGGCCTGGAGGAAGGCTCGGAGATCAACGTCGAGGGGCTGAGCTACCTGCCCGACCTGCGGCACTACAATGTGGGGCCGGAGCCTTATCTGGAGCATATTGCCCGGGTGAAGAAGGCCACCAGCATCCCCATTGTTGCCAGCCTGAACGGCGTTTCGCTCGGCGGCTGGACGCGCTATGCGCGGCTGATGCAGCAAGCCGGAGCCGACGCGCTGGAGCTGAACCTGTATTTCGTGCCCACCGATTTCACGCTGCAGGCGGCCACGCTGGAGAGCCAGTACTGCGAGATCGTGCAGCGGGTGAAGCGGAGCCTGGCGATTCCGCTGGCGGTGAAGCTGAGCCCATTCTTCAGCTCGCTGCCGAACATGCTGCACCGACTGGACAGTTCCGGCGCCGACGCGCTGGTCCTGTTTAACCGCTTCTATCAGCCGGATTTCGATCTGGAAGCGCTGGAGATTGCCCCCAGCCTGACATTGAGCACTTCGGCCGAGCTGGCGCTGCGGCTGAACTGGGTGGCCATCGCCTATGGGCACGTGGATGCGGACCTGGCCATCACGGGCGGCGTGCATACCCCCGAAGACGTGCTGAAGAGCATGATGGCGGGGGCGAAGGTCGCAATGATGACCTCAGCCATTCTGGAAAACGGCATATCGCATGTCGCGCGGGTGCTGAGCGGCCTGCGCGACTGGATGGAAGAGCACGAGTACGCGTCGATCCGGATGATGCAGGGCAGCCTGTCGCGGAAGAAGGCCGCGCATCCGGTGCATTTTGAGCGGGCGAACTACATGAAGGTGCTGAGCTCGTTCCCCGCCGGCAACGGGGCGCGGGCTTTTCTGGGATAGGCGAAGGCGCTGGAGCGGAAAGGTCTGGGGCTCAGGAGCGGACTGGCCAGGCCGCGGCAGCTCCACCGGTCCAGAGGGTGCGGTCGGCAGGACAGTAAGGCTCCTGGGGATAAAATGTAAGGAGGAGTCACCATGCGTTCAGCGACGCACAAGACTGAGATCACCATGGAAGCGACGGTCTCCTCCAAGGGCCAGGTCACGCTGCCCAGCGAGTTGCGGAAGCGGCTGGGCATTGGGAGAGGGAGCCGGATTCGCTTCAGCCTGCCGGCGAGCGGATCGGCGAGGGTTGAGCCGGTGCTGTACCAACTGGAAGACCTGTGGAAGATAGCCGATGAGGGTGGTCCAGCCGGGAGTGTGATGAGCCTGGAGGAGATGGATGCGGCCAAGGCCAGGAGGAAATGGTAGTGGTCGCGGCCGATACGAACGTGTGGGCTCGGGCCTACCTGAATGACGATGCTGCTCAGGCTCGAAAGGCGCGCTCGGCGCTTGCGGAAGCGCGTTCCGCGGGCGGGGTGTTCGTTCCGCTCCTGGTTTTGGCGGAATTGTCCTGGGTGCTGCGCGGCAGGTGGGAGCGAGAACGGGTGCTGGAGACGATTGAGCTGCTGCTGCAGGCGCAGGATGTGACGGTCGAGTCACCGGCGCTGGCGCGGAAGGCTCTGGATGCGTCGCGCAAAGGCGGGAGCGGATTCGCGGATCATCTGATCGCGGAGATTTCCTTTCAGGCTGGCGCTGACGAGGTGATGACGTTCGACAAGGGATTCGCCCGGATGCCGAGGGTTCGGCGGCTAAGATAAGGCAACGCGCTGCTTCGCGGTTCAGGAGCGGACGGGGTGGCGGCTTAGGCCGTCGATTCCGAAGACCCGGCGGTAGCGCTCGACTTCGGCGGCGGGTCCGAGAGCCTTGTCGTAGTTGTCGGAGAGCTTGACGGCGGGGCGTCCGGCGGCGTCCTGGAGCTTGCAGACGAGGCGCGGGGGATCGAAGGATCCGCCCTGGGGATTGCAGTCGCGGAAGTCGTTG
>DAHVZZ010000460.1:0-7040 GCA_027323785.1 Acidobacterium sp.
CGACCCGCAGCTCGACGTCGTAGGCCCCCTCCGCAACGCCGTCCGGAACGGTGCTGCGGATCAGGCGGGGAAATCCGGCGCCGACGCGGTAGTAGCGGATCGTCTCCGCAACGAAGCGGCGCGTGTATAGCGGCGCGTGCGCGCCAACGTAGCCGGCGGACAGCAGGCGCTCGTCCAGGGCATGCTCGTGAGTCGGTGCTCCGGCCCTGACCCGCGTGCGCTGTCTATCCACCAGTTCGGGCAGCGTCCGTCCTGTTCCGGTTCCCAGCCGCACCACGGCGAGGAACAGCGCCGACAGGCCGGAGTCGTCGAGCTGGTCGAACGAGGTGATGCGAATGCTGTTCCGCGGCGAGGCTGTCGCCTTGACCTCGATGGCGACCTGGCCAAGACGGAAGTCATGCAGCGCGCCCAGTGGCCCCCTCCAGCAGTCGATGGCCATCGCAATGTCGGCGCCTGGGATTAGCGCCGCTTCGAGAAGCAGGAGTTCACCAGCCAGGCCGGTTTCCTCCGGCTCGCTCATGCGCTCGCCCTCGTGATGGCGCATGAAGGTCTGCCACGACCGGATGCGCGCCAGCAGCGCGTGCACGGCGCCCGCCGCATCCGGCTGCGAAGCCACACGCATCGCAACGTCCTCGGCGAGGATGGCGAAGAGGTCCGGATTTCCTCTGCCGCCCCGGGTCAGGCAGATCCTCACCGGCGAGCTGCGTGTCCGGCCGAGCCGTTCGGGCGTCACCTCGAAACCGCTTGCCTCGGGGTACTCGACGCCCGCCGGCATGGCATCGGCCGGAACATCCACCAGTAATCCCTCGACTCCCTCCGGCAGGTGGACGCCGGCCATGATCGGGAAGTGGGCCTCCGGATGAATCGCAATCACCTGCCATCCGGTCTGCCCGGCGGGTCTGGGGAGTGAGGCCCAGACGGCGCGGATGTCCATCATTCGTTTCCACCTCCGCCGTATTCCTGATCCCAGTACACGTTGTTCACGGCGTACTCGACCTTGGTTCTCAGCGTGGTTGCCGGGAAGCTGACACCTGCGGCGATCACCGGCACCGCGTGGTCCAGCCCTGCGGTTTTCGGATCGAGCGGATAAATCAGCAACAGGCCACGTTCTGGATGCGGCAGCACCCTCGTCTCCGGGTGGCCGCGTCCGCGGATATAGCGGATCGCGGGACCGTTCGGATCGGTGATCTCGTCCGCGTTCTTCCGGCCGCCGCGGGCCGGATCGCTGGCCCACGCCCTCCGCGTCTGCTCAAGGGCTGCGGCCCAGGCGTCGAGATCCAGATCGATGGCTTCGTCGCGCGGCGACAGGAGGCGCCGGATGACATAGCGACCATCCCGTTCCTGGTTTTCAGCCCGGCCGTCCGGCGCGCGTTCCACCGCCTTCACGGACAGACCGCCCAGGTTCACCGGCGTCTCCGAACGGCCCGCAAGCACGGCAACCGTCCAGCTGGTCAGCTCGCCTTGGCGCGACATCTTGTCGATGAACTCGGTGAGCATCTGACTGTTAACCTTGTAGGCTCCCTCGTGCGTGCCATACCCACCGAGGAACGAAATGACGTGCTCGGCCGCGACGTCGCGCCACAGCAGACTGCCAGCCCAGGTCGCGCACTTGCCATCCGGCCGCGCCTGCTCGGGGTCGCGCTCCGGCGCGTCGAGCCCCTCCACCAAGCGACTGGTCGCCGCCAGGTTGCGTTCCAGAACGGCGCGGTCCCGGTGCAGAACCGTCGTCTCGACCAGTTCCCCGCTGTAGGACAGGGACAGCTTCCGGGCGGTCCGCATCTTGACCCTGGAGGTGACCATCAGCACGGGGTGCGAGCGGACTCTCAGGCCGTAGTCCTTCGGCGTGCCGCCGATGGACACCATGTGGTCGAACTCCTCGCGCAGTTCCTCGCTGGCCTCGGTGATGTGCCGGAACCAGCTCTCCAGTTCACCCGTGGTGTAGAGGCGGCACATATCGAGATAGCCGTGGCGGTAGCCGAACCACCGGCCCATCTGCATGAGCGTGTCGTACATCTTCGACGCGCGCAGGAAGTAGCTGACGGTGAGACCCTCCAGCGTCAGACCTCGGGCGAGCTTGTCGCCGCCGATGGCAATGACCTTGAGACCCGCACCCTGGTGGGCTGAATAATCGAGCACGTCCCCCGCGGTGCCGTTGATCGTGCGCACATGGATGTCCTCGGCAACGTCAGCGAGGATAGCCCGGACGCTCTCCCACGAAAGCAGCTCCACCTGCTCGTCGGGTGATGACACGGCATTGATGTGGGTCGTCGTCGGAACGAAATCCGTTCGCCAGAGTTCCTCACACTGTTGCAGAATTTCCTGTGCGCCGATGCCGCGCCTCAGGCGCTGGCGAACTTCAAGCAGGAAGGTGTTGACCTGGCGGCACACCTCGTCCTGCACGCTGTTGTATCGGGTGACATGGATCAGCATCGAGCAGTGTTCCTGCCCCTGCCGGCGCAGCTGCCGCACTGCGCATCCGGTCACGAAGGAGAGCACCGCTTCCTTGAGGCTGTCCGGAATCGTGTCCTCGCCGTGCACCAGCGGCATGTGTCCGTTGGGGTGCCGCAGGGGCATCCAGCCCTCGCGCTCGTCCTCATCGTCGCTGTCGGCGAAGTCGTCGATTTCGCGGATGAGCGGCAGGCCGCCCTCCGCGTCCCCATCGTCCCCGGAGTCCCGTGTCCCAGCCCCGAAGATGCGCACCGGGCCCGCGTAGTTCGAGGGGCCAGGCAGGTTGATGATGAAGCTGCGCGGAAAGAGGTCGTCGCCCTCCTCATCCGTCCGCCCCCTTTCGTGGATGAAGATGTTGGCGAACGGCGTGGCGGTGTAGCCCACGAACGCCGAGCGAGAGAAGGCGCGCAGGATTCGCCGTATCAAGCTGTTGATCGCCTTCGGCTCGTGTTCGGGGTCGGGCTTGCCTTCGGCATCGAAGGCCTGCTGGCCGGTATCCACCGAGGCATTATCGGCTTCGTCATCGATCAGCAGCAGCGGAAGCCGGGTCACCATCTTCTTGCCGGACGCCTGCTCGGTGATGTCGGCAACGCGGTTTTCGATCCATTCTAGCAGGCGGGTGAGAACGGTCTTGTGCTTCTTGACCACGAACAGCCAGGGGCGCTGATCGGGCGTGATCCCGAGGTGCTGGGCGACCTTGGTGCTGAAGTCGCCGTTGTCTGCGCGGTTGGTGACGTAGTTCGGGCGGATGGATTGATCGGGATCGAGCAGGCCGACGCCGATGTGCCGGGGCTGCTCCTCCCGCGACGGGCTGGTCTCGTAGCCCAGGAAGCCCTCATCCAGCCGCATCTGGGTCTGCGAGCGCAGGTTCTTGTGCATGCCGGCGAGCACGATGATGATCTTGTAACCGGCGTCGGCGGCCTTGCAGATCAGCCCGGCGTAGTTGCTGGTCTTGCCCGACTGGACGTGGCCGACGATCAGGCCGCGCCGATCCCAGGCACCGTCGCGGGCCGGGTTCTCCAGCAAACCGAGGGTGCGGTCGGTGACCCGGTCCAGGCTGTCAATGGTCGTGTCCGCCATGCGGGAGCCGAGCAGCAGGCGGTAGCGCGGCCAGTAGCGCCAGCCGGTCTTTACCGTCGCATTGAGCCAGGCCACGTGGTCGTCGTTGCCCTCCAGCACCTTCTCCTCACCGATCCAGACGCTGTTGCGCTCGACCAGGATCCGCAGCGCGAGGTCGCGATCCACCGTGGTCTTCCACGACGGCTCCCACTCGAAGGCCCGGTCGACAGCCGCGACGATGTCCTCCCGGGTCACCGGATGGTTGTCGCGTTTCAGTCGCGACAGCTTCTGCTGGACGAGGCTTACGAGGTCTTCGATCTCATGCATTTTCAGGTTCCCCCGCTTGCGGCAGTCGCGGGCAGCTCGAGCACGGCCGATGGCCAGCGGTTGAATGGTGCGGTCCTCAGCAGTTGCTGCACGGCGACTTCCGGCAGCATCCCGGTCCTGCCGACCAGATCGCGGTATATGTCCATGAGGGTTTCGAGCAGTTCCGGCGGCGGCCTGTCACTGCTGGCGGCCAGCGGCACATCACCGCGCTCGACGGTATCCAGCCAGATCCGCTGCACCGGCACCGACTCCTCGATGATCCGGAGCATCATCCGCACATGCGGCGTCAGGTCGCCTGCTTGGTCGAGCACTGAGCGGACGGCCGGATGGTTTTCGTCAATCAGGTAGCGGACGCCGCACGTGCTTTCCTGCACGCGCCAAGCCTGCACCAGATCCTTCATGGGTGCCGAGGCGCCGTACTGGCCGCGGTGTGCGAATACCCGCCGTGCGTCCGATCTCACTTTTTCCGCGAGCTGCGTGAGTCGCTTTCTGATCGTGACTGGCGGGCGGGCGACTGCCTTGCGGATGTCGATCTTCCATTCCTCGTCAACCGTGTTCGGTATATCGAGCCGGATGCGCGCCAGCTTGTGGGCTTCCTCCTTGGTCCAGGCCCGTCCGGAACCCAGGCCCAGCCATCCACCCGCGACGAGCAGTCGCTGGTTGCGGTAGACGTAGAAGCCCTGCTGGGCGGCCCAGCCTTCGGGGCCGCCGCCGGACTCGAATTCCTCTGCACTGATCCGGTCCCGGTGCGGCAGGACATGCCCCTGAACTTCAACTGTCCCCTGCCCGGTGGCGATCCGCTCGACCGGCGACCGCAGGGTTGCGGCGTGACCCGACAGGAAGGGATCCCAGGCACGGATGCGATGGCGATCCTCGTCGCCGTTGATGTAAAGGCGCAGGCGTGGCGACGGACCTTCGAGATAACGGTGGAAGACCATCGCAAGGTGCTGCTCGACGCGATCCGCGAGATGGAGGAAGTCGCGGTCGGTGAAGCCGGGCGTCACGATGTGGTCGCATTCCTCCCAGAGCACCACGGTGCCTTGCGTCTGCGCTGCCAGCGGCGCAAAGTGAAACAGGGAATCCTCGGCAGGCGCCGGCAGCAGATGCCAGTGGTCGCCTCCCGAGCGGGCAATGAAATCCAGATCCCAGCGGCGATACGCAATATCCAGTCCGCGCCGGCTGGCGACGGTGAGACGCCGGCACTGCGAGAGCGATGCCGTCTTGAGGCCCATTCCGAAACGGCCAAGATCGTTCGCACCACGGCTGGTCAGCGGGCTGTTGGACCCCAGCCGCATGGCCCGGTCGAGTTCCTCCTCGCTCAGGCCGGAGCCGTCGTCGAGGATGCGGACCAGGGACTTCTCGCCGTTCCAGATGAAGTCAATCCTGACCCGGCCGGCATCGGCGGAGATGCTGTTGTCGATGATGTCGGCCAGCGCGGCTGGCACCGAGTAGCCCATCCCGCGCAGGGATTCGAGCATCGCGCCGGCCTTCGGCGGAGCAAGGATCGTGTCCATCAGGTTTCGTCCCCGCCGGTCTCGTCCGGATCAGTGTGCGCCCAGAGCACTTCACGTTTCGTGTCCGGGTTGAACCCGTCCGTCAGGGTTTCAAGAACCCTGCGCCGGACCGGATGGCGGAGTTTCCTGAGGCCCTTGGTCTCGAGCTGACGAATCCTTTCCCGCGTGAGATCGAATTTGCTCCCGATCTCCTCAAGAGTCTGCTCGTCGCCGTTGCCAATGCCGAATCTCATGCGGAGGATTTTCGCCTCACGCGGGAGAAGCCCGGAAAGAACTTGGTCAACGACGTCGGCAGTCTGGAGGCGTGCTGTGGCCTCGAAGGCATCGCTGCACACCCGTACATCCGCCTGCGTCCGGCAATCCGCCTCGTCATCGACCTCGAAAGATTCCTCCTCGTCCCAGAAGTCCATGTAGATCGCATCCGATGAAATGGCCAGGAGCCGACGCACCCGCGATTCGGGCAGCCCGACCTGTTCCGCGATGAGGGCAGGCGACGGCTCTGTCCCATCTTGGGAATCAAGGAGCCGCTGGGCATGTTTTACCTTATTGAGCGTCTCGTGGACATGCACCGGCAGCCGTACGACACGCAGGTCGTTCCCGATGGAGCGGGTGATGCCCTGCCGGATCCACCAGGTCGCGTAGGTGGAAAAGCGTGCTTCCCGCCGGTGATCGAACCGGTCGACTGCGCGCATGAGTCCAAGGTTGCCCTCCTGGAGCAGATCGGAGAGCGGCATGCCGGTCCAGCGATATTTCCGTGCGACCCACATCACGAGGCGCAGGTTCGCTTCGATCAGGCGGCCCCTGGCTTTGCGGCAGGCGTTAGCCGCGCTCACCATCTTCCGCAGATCGTCAGGGTTGACATTGTCCAGTCCCGGTACAGCCAATGACTCGACCAAGCGCCTCATAGCGTGGCCGGAAAATCTGGCTTCACCGAGCTGACCAACGAGCTCGTCCCGCAGAACGGCGAACTTGGCCTGTTCGCGCGAGGCTGCTGGCACGCCCGAAGCGAGCAGTTCGGCCAGTCCTGCACAGTTGGCGCGGATGGTGGCGAGCGCGTCACCGGGGCCATTGGCTGCCGGCGGATCGGCATGGAGATCGGGTTCGAGTGCTTCGTCCTCTGCCTCGGCACTGTCTATCCGCTCGGGCAGCCAGTCGAAAATCCGGTGAGCGCTGATGCGTCCGGCCTGCACCTCGGCCAGCGTCTCGCGCAGCACCTCCATGGCGGGCCGTGATGCGGTCATGACCTGCAGGAAGGATCGGCGCGCCTGCTCCAGCGCCCGGGCCAAGCTGCGCTCCTCCTCGCGGCTGAGCAGCGGCACGGCCGTGGCCTGCCGGAAATAGATGGCGGCGATGTCTTCCCACGCATCGCTGCCCGGCGCCAGCTCCTCGTCTGCTACTTCATCCCAGCCGCAGGCGCCGGCGGCGGGCGAGTCTAGAAGCAGTTCGCTGCCGGACGGCGGCTCGTCCAGCACCTCCACGCCCTGGTCCGCGAGCAGCGCGCTTATGGTCTGAAGCGTATCCGCCGTCACGAACTGAGCCGGAAGGTGATCCAGGAGCCGCTCGCGGACCACGTAGCCCTGCTCTCCGGCACGGACCAGCAAGCGGATTAACGATCTCCGCAGAATGGGCCACGGGGATACCGGCTGCGAGGGACCGATCCTCAGCAGCGGTACCGGCGTCGCTCGCCCGATA
>DAHVZZ010000465.1:0-5986 GCA_027323785.1 Acidobacterium sp.
ACGCGACGCGCTGGAGACGAGCCTGGCCTCGCTCGAAGGCGGCCGGAGCGCGCACGTCTTTGCCAGCGGCATGGCGGCGATTTCCGCGATGGTCACGATGCTGAAAGCCGGGGATCACGTGATCTGCGGAGACAATGTCTACGGCGGAACCATGCGGCTCTTCCGCCAGGTGACCGCGAACTACGGCATTGAGTTCACTTTCCTGGACAAGTTCGACGCCGAGCACGTGCGCCAGGCCATCCGTCCCACGACGAAACTGGTGCACATCGAGACCCCGACGAACCCGCTGATGATCCTCACGGATATTCGCGCGGTGGCGGATGTCTGCCACGAGCACGGCATCGACGTGAGCGCTGACAACACCTTCATGTCGCCCTATTTCCAGAACCCCATCGCCCTGGGGGCGGACATCGTGATGCACTCGACGACCAAATTCCTCAACGGCCACAGCGACGGGCTGGGCGGCGTGCTGGTGGGAACGCGGCCCGAGCACACGGAGACCCTGCAATTCGTGCAGAAATGTACTGGCGGGATTCTGTCGCCGTTTGAGAGCTGGCTGATCCTCCGTGGCGTGAAGACGCTCGGTGTGCGGATGCGGCAGCACGACGCCAACGGGCGCGCCGTGTCCGCCTACCTGGCGAAGCATCCAAAGGTGAGCTACGTTCACTATCCGGGGCTCGAGACGCATCCCCAGCACGAACTGGCGAAGAAACAGATGTCGGGATTCGGGTCGATGATGTCGTTCGACGTGGGATCGCGGGAGAACGCCGAAAGGCTGCTCGGAGCCGTGCGGCTGTGCATGAACGGCGAGTCGCTGGGCGGCGTGGAGACCCTGATCTCGCATTCGGCAACCACCACCCACGCCTCGATGGACCGCGCGGAGCGGGAACGGATCGGCATCACCGAAGGCCTGATTCGAATCTCCGTCGGCATCGAGGACATCGAAGACATTCTGGAGGATCTGGAGCAGGCGTTGAAGCAGATCTGACCCAGCCGGACGCTTTTGTACGGCAGGCGGCGCTTTTGCTAACCTGGAGTGTGCCCATGACGAATCCGCCGCTCCTGAGTCCGAGGAATGCGTCGGCAGCGGCCGGGTACTCGGCGGCGAGGCAGCACGACATGACCGCAGCAGCGGCAAAGGCGACAGATTCGCAATGAAACCAGACATGCACGTTCAGTTTGCCGGGATTGAGCTGGTCAACCCGGTGATTGCCGCCAGCGGCACCTTCGGCTACGGCATCGAGTTCGAGGAGATTGTCGACTTCCGCCGTATCGGCGGCCTGGTGACCAAGGGGCTTTCGCGCGAGCCGATGCCCGGCAATAAAGCTCCCCGCCTCATCGAGACCTCGGCGGGAATGATCAACGCCATCGGCCTCCAGAACATCGGCGTGGACCGTTTTGTCGCGGAAAAGCTGCCGCGGATGAAGCACTATCCGACCTGCGCGGTGATCGCCAACGTCTTCGGATACCAGATCGAGGACTACCTGGCGGTGATCGACCGGCTGAACGAAGCGGAAGGGATTCGGGCCTACGAACTGAATGCCTCCTGCCCGAACACGCGGCACGGTGGCATCAGTTTCGGATCGGATTCGCGGCTCCTGTACGATCTGGTGTCGCGTGCAAAGAATCGTTCCGTCCGGCCTTTGATGGTGAAACTCTCGCCCAACGTCACGTCGATCGGCGCCATGGCGCGCACAGCGCAGGACGCCGGCGCGGACGCGGTTTCGCTGGTCAACACCTTCGTGTCGCTGGCGATCGATGTGGAGACCCGTCGGCCAAGGCTGAGGAATGTGACCGGCGGGCTTTCGGGTCCGGCGATCAAACCCATTGCCGTGCGGATGGTCTGGGAAGCCGCACAGGCCGTGTCGATTCCGGTGATCGGCATGGGCGGCATTGCGACGCCGGAGGATGCGGTGGAATTTATGCTGGCCGGCGCGGTGGCTGTCCAGGTGGGCACCGCGAACTACGCCGATCCGCGAGCCACGGAACGCATCGCGCACGGCCTGGAGCAGTGGTGCTCGCGGCACCATGTGGCGAAGGT
Organism: Acidobacterium sp.; assembly: GCA_027323785.1. Lineage (GTDB taxonomy): Bacteria > Acidobacteriota > Terriglobia > Terriglobales > Acidobacteriaceae > Palsa-343. Next base: position 2,042 of record DAHVZZ010000465.1, read on the forward strand.
AACGGAGCTGACCGGCGGACTGCGGATTGACGCCCCGCAGCCCACGGGCGCCGAAGAAAATGCGGAGCGCGGGTAACCGGCGAACTGCGAACGGAATCAGCGATATAACCTGAAAGCTTGCCCGGCCGGATGCGGCAACAGAAGCCCGTGCCAGGAAGACCATCGCATGGGATTTCTCTTCAACTTCATTTTCACGTGGTGGGGCCTGCTGCTGGAGGCCCTGGCGATCATCCATTTCATTCGCCGCCGTCCCGATTCCTGGTGGCTGTTCGTCATCATTTTCCTCGGTCCGCTGGGCGCGGTAATCTACCTTTTGGTCGAAGCGGTTCCGGATACCCGCGACTGGGGTGGGCAATCCTTCCAGGGCATGTCGCGCAGGCGGCGCATCCGCGAACTGCAGGACACGGTGCGGATGAATCGCGCCGTGGGCAATATCGAAGAGCTCGCCGATCTCTACATGGACGAGGGCTGGCTGCGGCAGGCGCGCGCCACCTTCGAGCAGGCCATTGCGGCCGGATCGACCACCATCGACCCGTTTTACAAGCGCGGAGTATGCGCCATCCTGATGGGCGATGCGCAGGCGGCCATTCCGGACCTGGAGAAGACGGTCGAGCACGAAGGCAGCTACGATTTTTATCGCGCAGCCGGTCTGCTGGCCCACGCCTACGCGCTCACCGGGCAAAAAGAGAAGGCGGAGGCGCTGTTCCGCGAGGCGCTGAAGATTTCGACCCTGTCGGAAACCTACCTGAATTTCGCCGACCTGCTGGCCTCCGAGGGCCGCAATGCCGAGGCGCGCGAGTGGGCGCGCAAGGTTCTGGACAAGGCGCCAGGCATGCCCGGGTATCTGCGGCGGCGAGAGCGGCCCTGGTTTCATCGGGCGCACAAGCTGCTGCGGCGGCTCCCGGCCTAGCGTGAATCTCGGTCTGGCGGCGCGGAATCTATAATCGGTGTATGGCCATTGCATCGGTTCGAAAGGTTGCCGAAGCGGATTTTCCGACGCGCTGGGGGCATTTCCGCATCATGGGATTCGAAGGCCCCGTCGCGCCGGGCACCGAGGCCTGCAAACCCGGGAAGGAAGCCGAAGAGGCGGTCGCGCTCGTCATGGGCGACATCCACAGCGCTCCGCCGCTGGTGCGAATCCACTCCCAGTGCCTGACGGGCGACGTTTTTCATTCCCTGCGCTGCGACTGCCGTCTGCAGCTGGAGATGGCGCTGGCAAAGATTTCCGAAACCGGCAGCGGAATCCTGATCTACGAGCAGCAGGAAGGTCGCGGCATCGGCCTGCTGGGCAAGCTGCGCGCCTACGAACTACAGGATCAGGGGCTGGACACGGTGGAGGCGAACCTGGAGCTGGGCTTTGAGGCGGACTGCCGTGGCTTTGAGCTGCCGGCGGAGATCCTGCGCCTGCTCGGCGTCACTTCGGTGCGGCTGATGACCAACAATCCAGAGAAGGTGGCCGCGCTGGAAACGGCTGGCGTCCATGTGGCGGAGCGGGTTTCCGCGGAAGTTCCGGCAGAGGACACCTTCGAGCAATATCTGCGCGTGAAGCAGGAAAAGATGGGGCACCTGTTTGAGGGCCTGACAGCGACACGGCGCTGATCCCCGGTATACGCTTAATCCGTGCTCAACTCGCAAATCATTCTCGTCACTCTGCTGATCAAACTGGGGGTGGCAGCCGCGGTCGCCGCGGCGCTGGCGCGATCACGCGAGTTCCAGAGCCTGCTGCTGCGCGAGGAGCGCACGCCGGCACAGATGTTGGGACTGCTGGCGTTCATCTGCGTACCGCTGGGACTGGGTGTATGGGTTCGCGTGATCGTGCCCAATTTCTACGCCGCGGACATTTCCTTTGAAACAACGATTCTGCTGGGAATCCTGGTTGGGCCGGGCGCGGCCCTGCTGGGCGCGACCGCCATGGCGCTGCCCGCCATGCTGCACCGGGAGTATCTGGACCTGCCCTTCCTGCTGGCCGTGGCGGCCATCTCGGGAACCTTCGGGCGGTTCGCGGATAAGGAGGAGGTTTGGTCCTTCTCGCCGTTCGTGGACCTGAGCCTTTATCGCTGGATCCGGCGGAATTTGCGCAAGCCCGGCGTGGACCGCCAATTATTGCTGCTGGGGCTGATTATGGGGATGGAAGCGGTGCGCGAGTGGGTACACCACCTGTATCCCCAACGGCTGTTTGCCCTTACTTCGGACCGATGGATCATTCGGATTGCGATGTGGGCGGTCGCCCCGATGGTGGTCGGAATTCCGCTGAAGATCTGGAACTCCATCCGCATCGAGCGCTCGCTGGAGGAGCAAAAGCGGCTGCTGCTGGAGGCGCGGCTGGATGCGCTGCAGCGGCAGATCAATCCCCACTTCCTGTTCAACACGCTCAACTCCATTGCGTCGCTGGTGCGCTTCCGGCCGGAACAGGCCCGCGAGCTGATCGTGAAGCTGGCCAACATCCTGCGCCGCATGCTGCGCGATCACGACGCTATTGTGCCCTTCCGCGAAGAGCTGGCCACAACCGATGACTACCTGAGCATCGAAGTCGTCCGCTTCGGACCGGAGAAGCTGAAGGTGGTGAAAGAGATCGACGAGTCCACCCTGGATATCGCGGTTCCGACCATGCTGCTGCAGCCGCTGGTGGAAAACAGCATCAAGCACGGGCTGGAGCCACGCATTGCGGGCGGGACCATCACTCTGCGCAGCCGCCTGGATGGCGAGCGGCTGGTGGTTGAGGTGGAGGACGATGGGGTGGGGATTGCTCCCGGCCGGCAGCACACCAGTGGCGTGTTGCGCGGAACCGGCATCGGCATGAAGAATGTCCGCGAACGTCTTCAGGTGCTCTATGGTGATATCGCGGTCTTCGACGTCCGCAGCCGGCCTGGACGCGGGACGCGGGTAACGCTGTCCTTTCCGGCGCTGGCCCATGTGACAGAAAGCGCAGATAGCAGCCACAGAGAATTAACCGGCGAGCAGCGCGTGTAGGTGCATTCGCTCATCGGCCTGATTCGCCGGGCAGGCGGCTACTCCTTCCAGAAGCCCAGTTCGCGGCGCAGCAGAACCAGCTGCCCGGTGTGATAGCTCGTATGCTGTCCAGCCAGCAGCACCTCGCGCAGCAGCGTCTGACCGCTTCCCCAGGGAATTTCCGCGTACAGGTTCGATTCCGGATCGCCGATCAGCCGCTCGAAGTCGTCCATGTCTTTTTTCACGGCTCTCACAGAGGCATCCCAGGCATCAGCGCCGGAGGGAGCTTCATCTTTGGGCCAGTAGTCGGCGGGCCAGTTCGGCTGCATGTAATTCGAGTTGGTACAGAAGTCGTACAGGTCATGGAGCGCGATGCGGATGTGCTCCAGCAACTCCCAGGCGGTATGGGGACAGCCTTTCGGCTTGGTGGCACGGGCCGCCGCTGGAAAATCGTCGAGGACGGTTTTCAGCTCGGCATGAGCGCTGCCGCCCCGCAGAAACTCCACCATCTGGGCGCGCAGGGCGCGATCTTCGGCGTTCGCCATAGGCAATCTCTCCTCTCCGCGTTTGGATGCAACGCGGAGGGGAGGAAGATTCAGTGAGAATTGCCGCCGTTTTCGCGCTTTTCTCCGAAGACGTTGCCCATGCGTCGAATCTGGGCGCCCACTCCGCGCAGCTTTTCCTCGATGTGCTCGTAGCCGCGATCGATGTTGTAGATGCGGTCGAGGATCGATTCGCCATCGGCAACCAGAGCCGCCAGCACCAGCGACGCCGAGGCGCGCAGGTCGGAGCACATCACGGCCGCTGCGGAAAGCGGGGTGCGCCCGCGCACGGTGGCCGTGCGGCCATCCACGCGGATATTCGCTCCCATGCGCACCAGTTCCTGCACATGCATAAACCGATTCTCGAAGATATTTTCCTTCACCACCGAAGTACCCTCGGCCTGTGTGGCGAGTGCCATGTACTGCGCCTGCATGTCTGTGGGAAAGCCGGGAT
>DAHVZZ010000473.1:0-6300 GCA_027323785.1 Acidobacterium sp.
GAAATCACGCTGGGGATCGAGCTGATTCGGCGCAGTTCGGTAGCGCGGATGGTGACCGGAGAAAAGGCGGCGGCGCGCAGCCGGCGCGGAGCGGCAGAAGGCGGCCGGGTTCCGGGTGCGCTGGCGGCCGACTGATCGGGATGCGGGCGTCGACTTTTGAGTTGACAGAAGCAGGGGCGGGGCACTAGCTTCAGGATATTTGAAAGCTTTCACTGTTTGATCCGGGCCGCGCAGGCATTGACGGCCGGCCTCCGGGGAGATGGACTTGTTTCAGCCGCAGACCTATTCGATTGCGCTGTCGTTCATGGTGATCAGCATGATTTGCTGGGGATCGTGGGCGAATACGGTGAAGCTGTGTCCGGGGTACAGGTTCCAGCTTTTCTACTGGGACTATGTGGCGGGCGTCCTGGCCGGGTCGGTGCTGCTGGGGATCACACTGGGGAGCCTTGGGAAGACCGGGCTGCCTTTTGCGGGCGCTGTGGCCCACGCCGATGCCCATCATATTTTGCTTGCTCTGGCCGGCGGGGCGGTGTTCAATGTGGCCAATCTGCTGCTGGTGGCGGCCATCGATCTGGCGGGACTGGCTGTCGCCTTTCCCGTTGGAATTGGACTGGCTCTGATTGTCGGCGCGGCCAGCAGTTATGTTGTAGCGCCGCGAGGAAATCCATGGCTGCTGTTCGGAGGGATCGCGCTGGTGCTGGCGGCTATCGCTACCGATGCGATGGCGTATCGGCTGCGGGAGCGGACGCGGGCGGCGACGAGCCGGCGCGGGGTGGCGATCTGCGTGATTTCCGGGCTGCTGATGGGGACGTTTTATCCGCTGGTGGCCGCTTCGATGAAGGGGAGCGGATCGCCCGGGCCTTATGGGGCTGGATTCTTCTTCGCGATCGGAGTTCTGCTCTGCGCTGTGCCGCTGAACTGGCTGTTTATGCGCCGGCCGCTGGATGGACGGGAGCCGGTTGGGTTCGGCGGTTTTGTGAGCGCACCGGTCCGGTGGCATGTGTGGGGCGTTTTCGGGGGAGTGGTGTGGTGCGTTGGGGCGGTGTTGAATTTCACGGCCTCGCGGGCTCATCTGATCGGTCCCGCTGTTTCGTACTCCATTGGGCAGGGAGCCACCATGATCTCGGCCGCGTGGGGAGTTTTTGTGTGGAAGGAGTTCGGGGGCGCGCCGCGCGCGGCTCGGCAGCTCCTCTTCTGGATGTTCGTACTTTTTCTGGCTGGGCTGACCGCCGTTGCCATCGCTCCAATTTTTTGATGCCGCGCCTGTTGTGGAGAAAGCAGACCGAATGCGAGGACCGATCGTCGTTGTAGGCAGTATCAATCTGGACATGGTGTTTAACGTGGACCGTTTGCCGGGGCCGGGAGAAACGGTGCTGGGTGCGGAGTTCCAGATGCACCCTGGAGGCAAGGGAGCCAACCAGGCGGGGGCGGTTGCACGGCTGGGTTACCCGGTCTTCATGGTGGGTCGCGTGGGTTCGGATGTATTTGGAGAACAGCTGCGCGGCTTTCTGAAGGCGGCGGGCGCGGACACTTCCTGCGTGCGCACATCGAGCGGATCGTCGGGGACGGCCGGGATTCACGTGACTCCGGATGGCCAGAACAGCATTGTGGTGGCGCCGGGGGCGAACCTGCTGGTGACGCCGGCGGATATCGACGCCAATCTGGAACTGATCCGGAGCGCGGCGCTGGTGCTGACGCAGCTGGAGATTCCGATGGAAACGGTACAGCGTCTGGGGCAGATTTGCGAGGCGGAGCAGGTGCCTCTGGTGCTGGATCCGGCGCCGGCGCAATTCCTCGATCGGCGACTGCTGCGGCGTCTGGAGTGGATTACGCCGAACGAGGTGGAAGCGGGCCAGCTCCACGACATGGATCATGGCGACACGGCGCGGTCTCCGCAGGAGGTCGCCGAGTCGCTGCTGGCCTCGGGCGCGCGCAACGTGCTGCTGAAGCTGGGGGAGAAGGGCTCGTGCCTGGCGACAGCTTCGGGTATGCGGGCCACGGTTCCGGCGTTCCGGGTGGAGCCGGTGGACACAACCGGCGCGGGGGACGCCTTCAACGGCGCATTTGCAGTGGCGCTGGCGCGGGGAGCCGATGCCGTGGAAGCGGCGCAGTTTGCCTCTGCCGCAGCCGCGATTTCGGTTACGCGCTGCGGGGCGCTGCCTTCCATCCCGACGCAGCTGGAAGTTGCGGCGTTCCTGAGCGAGCGCGGGCGGGAGCAGAGGGAGTTTGCCCTGTGACCAGGAGCTTTTGCGCATCGGCGCGTCAGGCGTCAGAGCCTCGGTGTCGAACTTCTTTCACAGCGTAGAGGGGCTGGTTGAGAAATGGGGATTCGCGGGGATCGACCTCGGCTTTTAACCGCCGTCGCGCGACCCTCCGCGGAGGGCGGCGATTTTCGTCCTCCGGTGAATGCTTCGACTGTGCGCCTGCGAAGGATGCTGGAGTGCATCGAGGGCAGAGTTTGAGCGAGAATCGCAGGCTAGAATTGACGGATGCCCTATTACCTTGCCATCGATGTGGGCGGGACCAAGGCCGATTTTGCGCTGGCCGATGACCGCCGGGTTCTTGCCCGCGCGCGAGCGGGAAGCATCAAGCGCATGCGCGTGGATGAGCAGACGGCAGAGCTGAATCTGGAGACGGGGCTGAATGATCTCGCGGCGCAAAGCGGGGTGAATCTCCATGATGTAGCGTGTACGTGTATTGGGACAGCCGGCGAGACGGTGGCGCTGGTGACGGACTGGCTGCGCCGGGAGGTTCCGCGGCGGGTTGGCGGCGAGCTGTTGATCCTGGGAGACGTGGAGATCGCGCTGGACGCGGCGTTTCCGGGCGGCGCGGGCATTCTGGTGCTGGCGGGAACGGGATCGAATGTGGCGGGTCGAACGGCGCAGGGCAGGATTGCCACGGCTGGCGGATGGGGGCCGGTGCTGGCGGACCAGGGCTCGGGACATCGCATTGGCGTAGAAGCGTTGCGGGCGGTGTGCCTGGCGAAGGATGAGGGCCGGGCGAACAACCTGTTGGACGCGGTGCTGGGGTTCTGGAAGCTGGGAACGTTCAACGATCTGGTTGCCTATGCGAATGCGACTCCGGCGCCCGATTATTCGCAGCTGGTGCGAGTCATCGTGGAATGCGCGGATGGCGGCGATGCGGTTGCGCAGGCGGTGCTGGAGCAGCAGGGCCGGGAACTCGCGTATCTGGTGTGTCTGCTGATTGGCCGCATGCGCGGCGAATCGGACGATGCAGGCTCCGGGATCAGTCTGGCGTTCGCGGGAAGCATCATGGAGAACGTTCCGCGGGTTCGCGATGCGCTGATTGAGGCTGTGCGGGAGCGGTATCCGGAAGTGGTTGCAGCCGCCGGCGTGGTGGATCCGCTGGACGGCGCGGTGTGGCGGGCACGCCGAGGGCACTGAAGGAGCGGGCCGGACGCGACGGCCGAGGAGCGGCGCGGTGTTGCAGTGGAGTTGCCGACAGCCGAGCCAAGACCTGTTGATCGTTAGCCAGCCAATTTATTTCTGAGTGTAGCTGAACCTATGGCATCGATTCGCTCCGGGAATCGTTCCGGAGGCGAAGCCTGCGGCATCCGGGCCGCCGCATTTCGTTTTGGGAATTGCGCCGCCGCGCATGCCTTCCAACTCCACGGTAACTCTATCTCCCCGCCATAACTGCCGATAGGGAAAGCAACCGCCGCGGTCTTAACTGTTCTGCGAGGCCGGGCTTTCTGGTTGAAGCACAGGTTGGAGCGTATTCGGGTGAACATGGAACGACCGTCTCCAGGCAGAGAAGGCAATGCTGCCGTGGAATCCGCCGTGGGGGTTCGGGAGTTGCCGCGATGGCAGGTTCCGGCAGTGGAGGCGCTGGAGCGTGCGGGGCGGGAGCTGCGGCACGCCCTGGCCGGGTCGGAGCAGGAGATCGGCGCACTGACGAGGCGGTTTCTGGAGATTGCCGGGAGTGTGGAAGGGATTCTGAAGGATGCGGGGCTGGTATCGGAGTGCGTGTCGGACAGCCTGGTGGGGGATCTGCTGACGGCAGTGGAGTCGCTGGGAGCGGCGAGCCAGGAGTCGATCCGGGTGCGGCTGCTGGCGGCGGGAAAGATTGGGGAGACGCTGGGCGCGGAGTCGCAGCTGCTGGGAAAGCTGGTGTGGCTGGCGCGCAGGCAGAGCGCGATGGTGCGGGAGACGGCGGCGCTGCGGGTGCTGACCCGGATCGAGGTTTCGCGGCTGGAGGGTGAGGCGAGCGGCTTTCAGCAACTGGCGGCGGAGCTGGACGAATTTTCAAAAGCGATGGAGCGCAGCATCGGAGAGCTGCGGCAGCAGACCGACGAGCGGCGGCTGCGTTTGGAGGAGCTGAAGCGCAGTTTGCCGGAGCAACTGGCGCGCCGACGGGAGGCGTTTCTGCGGGCGGCAGGCGGGCTGGAAAGCGCGCTGGGATTGCTGCGGCAGGGGCTGGGGGAACTGCAGAAGACGCCGGCGAAGTTTCGCAACAGCATGGAAGAGATTGCCGGCCAGATATCGGGAGTGGTGGCGGCGATCCAGTCGCACGACATTACGAGGCAACAGACGGAGCACGTGGAGGAGGTGCTGCGGAGGCTGGGTGCGGAGCTGAGCCGGGCGCCGGTGGAGAGGGCTGGAGCGGCGAGAAGAGCGCTGCTGGTGCAGCAGCGGCAACTCGACAACGTGAAAGAGACGGTCGCGCAGTGGACGGGACAGATTCGGAGGTGCATGGAGGAGATTGCGAGGATCGCCGCGGTGGGTCTGGCGGAGACGGGAAGCATGGCGCTGAGACACGAGCGGCAGCTGAACGGGCAACTGGAGCAGATGGAGCAGATCGAAGAGACAGGGCGGGCGGGGGACGAGAAGCTGCGGCAATCGCTCCGGGAGCTGTCCGGCCTGGCGGAACTGGTGCGGAAGCATGTGGAGACGTCGCGGGTGCTGAGCGAGCGGCTGCGGCTGATCCTGTTCAATTCGATGGTGGAGGCGCGCGGGCTGGCGGCGCGGGGCGCAACCCTGGGCGAGATTTCAAACAACATCCGGCGCGTTTCCGGCGATTGGGTGGAGATAGCGGGTGAAGCCGAGGCGGCGATGAAGGAGATCGTGCTGATGCAGGCGGAGGCGGGCGAGGCGGCGCGAATCTTCTCCGAGAGCGGGGCGGAGCCGATTCGACTGGCGGGGCGGCAGGCGCGAGGCGCGATGGAGGGGTTGTTGTCCGCGGCAGTCTGCGCCGAAGCAAAGGGACGCGAGGTGGAGGCGGCGACCTGGAAGCTGCAGGGGGAGATTGTGGAGATTGAGGGGATGAGCGAGCGGCTGAGCGCGACGTTTTCGACGCTGGACCGGGCAATTGCCGAGATGGGAGCGGCGGATGGGGCGCTGGAAGAGGCCGGTGCGGCTGGAGATGGCGAGGAGACCGAGAGCTGGCTCTCCGCGCTGTACACCACGGAGCGGGAGCGCGCGGTGCTGCGCGCGGCGCTGGGGCGCGGCGAAACGCGAACGGAAACGGTGGAAGCGCAGAAGTGGGACGGCAACTCGGTGGAGCTGTTCTGAGGAGCCGGAGGAAATTCAGGAGCAGGAATGATGAAACAGATTTTGGCGGTGGACGACTCGGGGAGCGTGCGGCAGATGGTGAACTTCACCCTGCGGCGGGCCGGGTATGAAGTGCAGGAGGCGACGGACGGGCGGCAGGGACTGGAGGCGGCGAGCCGGCAGAAGTTCGATCTGGTGGTTACGGATCTGAATATGCCCAACATGGACGGGCTGGAGATGATTGCCGGGCTGCGGAAACTGCCGGGGTATGCGTTCACGCCCATTCTGATGCTGACGACGGAATCGCAGCCGGAGAAGAAGGACGCGGGGCGGAAGGCGGGCGCGACGGGCTGGATTGTGAAGCCGTTCAACGCCGAACAGCTGGTGGCCGTGGTGCAGAAGCTGGTTCGCTGAGCAGGCGCGCGGTTCCCGATTCAGGAACGGCGCGGCTGCGAGTGACCCGCGGCACGATTTCCACCGGTTTGGGTCAGTGGGTCTTCAAGTGCGCGCAACGTCGCGCCGATGCAGGGGAAGAAGGGTAGAGGTTCCGATGCGTATCGCAGCTGAGACGACTTCCACACTGACAGTGATCCGGCTCGAGGAGGGCGCGGATATCAGCTGCGCCGCCGAACTGAGGCAATCTCTGGCCGAGGCGCTGGCGGATGCGCGCGAGGTGAAGGTGGAGCTGAGCGGGTCTGGCGAGATCGATCTGGCGATTGTCCAGTTGCTGTGGGCGGCAGGCCGCGAGGCGCGTGCGGCGGGGGGATCGCTGACGGTGGAGACCGCCGGG
>DAHVZZ010000485.1:0-4823 GCA_027323785.1 Acidobacterium sp.
ATTCGCCCCAGCGAGGCGGCCACGCTCACCTGGTTCGCCGGCCTCATCTGGTTCATGATCTGGGGCACTTACATTCTCGACCTGCCCACCGGTCCCGGTGCCTGCTACCACTGCGGCGCCACCGCCAAGCTCTGGCTCACCTTCCTCAGCCTGACCAAAGACGGCGGCCTCCTGCACGGACAGGGACGCCTCTTCGCCACCTGGCCCGCCGCCGCCATGATCGGCTACGCCATCGGAGCCCGAATCGGCGTGCGCGGCTCCGGCTTTCCGCTTGAGTCCTGACGAATCGCTCCAAAAACAGCACAGGCCCGCGCGTCGTGCTTCGCGGGCCTGCCAGAGCCTACCGCACCGCCTCTACGCCGTGCGGCGCTGATGCTCCTTGTACTCGTCGATCTTCTCGTTGGCACGCTCGTTCATGTTTCCACGTTCTGAGAAACCTTCTCGCGCGCATCCACCTGCTTCTGATGGACCTCGGCTTCCCGGTTCTTTGCCGCTTCATGGGCCGCGTCTTTCGCATTGCCCCATGTTTCCTGAACGGAGCCCTTCACCTGATCGGCTACGCCCTCGTTGGCAAGTTTCTCGTTTCCGGTAAGATCTCCGGCTCCCTGTTTAACCCGGCCAGCAACCTGACTGGCCTTGCCTTTGATTTGATCTGAATTCATGACGTACTCTCCTTCCTGCCCGTGGGGCAGCGATTGATTCACGCCACAGGTCTTCGGCCGCTGATCAGTTGGATGACCAGAACCACCAGCGCCAGCAGCAGCAAGATGTGGATGTACCAGGCGACAATGTGGAATCCAATCAAGCCCACGAGCCACGCGATCAGCAGGATCACAAATAGCGTCCAGAGCATCGGCGTTTCTCCTTTCTTTGAGCCCTTAAACCTCATGCGGGGCATATGTTTGGGTGCTTCTCTTCCGCGCGGGGTTGCCGTTTGCGATACAAAAGAGGAAGGGAGAACGTATTTGCGCATCGCCATTCAGGGAGAACCCGGTTCCTTCAGCCACGAAATTGCACTCCGGGCGCGCCCCCAGGCAACCATCCTGCCCTGCGCTGTCTCCGCCGAGGTGTTTTCCGCCGTCAGTTCAGGTCTGGCCGATGGAGCGGTGATCCCCATCGAGAACACTCTGGCCGGCTCCGTCCTCGAACACTACGACCTGCTGCTCTCCCACGATGTCGCCGTCGAGAGCGAATGGCTCCTGCGCATCCGCCATAACCTTATCGGGCTGCCCGGCACGCGCCTCGATCAGATTCGCCAGGCGCACTCCCACCCCGTTGCCCTGGCTCAGTGCCGCCGCTTCTTCTCGAAATATCCCGCCATTGCCGCCACCCCAGGCTATGACACCGCCGGCAGCGTGAAGCAGGTGATGGAGCGCGGCGACCCTGCGATCGCGGCCATCGCCAGCAGCCAGGCCGCCAGCCACTACGGCGGTTCGATCATCCTCGCCAATATCGAGGACAACGCCGAAAACTACACCCGATTCTTTCTGATCCGCCGCCGCGAGCGCGTCGAACTCTGCCCGCGCCCCGACAAAGTCAGCCTGGCATTCTCAGTTGAAAACCGCCCCGGCAGCCTCGTCGATGCACTCCAGGTCTTCTCCGGGCTGGGCACCAACCTCACTCGCATCGAGTCCCGGCCTGTCCCCGGACGCCCCTGGGAGTACGTCTTCTACACCGATTATCAGATTGCCGATCCCCAAATGGCCGATACTGCGCTCCAGCAGCTCCCCCGCCACTGCTCCATGGTCCGCGAACTGGGCCGCTACCGCTCCGCCGGCTGAGGCCGCTCACCCGCTGGTCTCCTGCCGAGGATTCCGCGGTTCGATTTCGCCGCATCTCAACCGCTGCGCCCGTCGTGCCGATATACATCAGGAGATGCGCTCCCTTGCCCGGAAAAGCATCCAAAGTCCATAGAGCCTGGTCTTACACACGAGCCCGTAACCGATTGATCCCGCTACAGCTCACGACAGCAGCTCAGTAACACACCCACCGTTACGTCTCGCATGAGACTTTTTTAGACCTGCTGAATCCAATGGGTAATTATCTGATATAAGGACACTCATGGCTAGCGATTTCATCAGCGTTATTCAGCCCGGCGACCCCAGCACCCGCGAAGGCGGAGGCCAGCGCTCCTACCCTGTTCTGCCTGTCCGCGATACGGTTCTCTTCCCGCACGCGGTGCTTCCTCTCACGGTCGGACGGGAGAGCTCCATTCAGCTTATTCAGTCGCTCGGCGAGGAAAAGAGCATCGTCGTCGTCGCCCAGCGCGACGCCCATGTGGATGCGCCGCAGCCGCAGGATCTGCACACCTACGGGACTCTGGCCACCGTCCACAAAGTCGTCAAAATGCCCAACCAGAGCCTCTTCGTCTTCACGGAAGGCAACGAGCGCGTGCGCGTGGGCGAATTCTCCCGCATCGAGCCCTTCATGATCGCCTCGGTCGAGGTCGTGCCTGAGGTCCCGGCACATAAAGACCCATCCGTCGAGGCTCTGCAGCGCAACGTGGTCACCCAGTTCCAGCAGATCGTCTCCGCCTCGCCCACCCTCTCCGATGAATTGCAGACCATCGCCATGAACATCGAGGAGCCGGGCCGCCTGGTGGATTTCATCGCTTCTTCCCTGCCCTTCCTCGCCACCACCGACAAGCAGGAACTGCTCGAAACCCCCGACATCATGGCCCGGCTCGTCCGCGTCAACAAGCACCTGGCCAAGGAGCTGGAAGTCCAGCAGCTGCGCAACAAAATTCAGTCCGAGGTGCAGGACCAGGTCCAGCAGTCGCAGCGCGACTACTACCTGCGCGAACAGCTCAAAGCCATCCAGAAGGAACTCGGCGAGATGGACGAGGGCCAGAAGGACATCGAGGAGCTGCGCGAAAAAATCGAAGCCGCCGGCATGCCGGAGGAGACGAAAAAAGAGGCCCTCAAGGAGCTCAATCGCCTCTCGCGCATGTCTCCCATGGCCGCCGACTACTCCCTCACCCGGAACTACATCGAGTGGCTCGCCGTGCTGCCGTGGGCAAAATCCTCCGGCTCGGCCGTGGACATTACCAAAGCCCGCGAAATCCTTGACGAGGATCACTACGACCTCAAAAAGGTCAAGGAACGCATCCTCGACTACCTCTCCGTGCGCCGCCTCAAAGCCGACATGAAAGGCCCCATCCTCTGCTTCGTCGGACCTCCGGGCGTCGGCAAAACCTCGCTGGGACGCAGCATCGCCCGCGCCCTCAGCCGCGAGTTCCGCCGCATCTCGCTCGGCGGCATGCACGACGAAGCCGAGCTGCGCGGCCATCGCCGCACCTACATCGGCGCTCTGCCCGGCCAGATCATCCAGAACCTGCGCCGCGCCGGAGCCAACGATCCCGTCTTCATGCTCGACGAGGTCGATAAGCTGGGCCGCGATTTCCGCGGCGATCCGGCCTCCGCGCTGCTGGAGATCCTCGATCCGGAACAGAACAACAGCTTCCGCGACAACTACCTCGATCAGCCCTTCGACCTCTCCAGGGTGCTCTTCATCTGCACCGCCAACATGCTGGACACCGTGCCCGAGCCCCTCCGCGACCGCATGGAGATCATCGAGCTGCAGGGCTACACCGAGGAGGAGAAGAAGCATATCGCCTTCCGCTACCTCGTCCCGCGGCAGATCCATGAGAACGGCATCAAGCCGGAGGACATCGAGTTCCCCGACGATTCCATCGGCTACATCGTCCGCCACTACACGCGCGAAGCCGGCGTCCGCAAACTGGAGCAGCAGATCGGCACCCTCTGCCGCAAGCAGGCGCGCCGCATCGCCGAGGGCAACACGGACAAGCTGGTCGTCACCAAAGAGGCGATTCAGGAACTCCTCGGCGGCATCAAGGTCCGCGTCGACACCGAAATCGCCGAGCGCACCAAACGCGCCGGCGTCGCGGTCGGCCTGGCCTGGACCCCTGCTGGCGGCGATATCCTCTTCATCGAAGCCAATCGCATGAAGGGCAAGGGCGGCTTCACCATGACCGGCCAGATCGGCGAAGTCATGCAGGAATCCATGCAGGCCGCACTCACCTGGGTCCGCTCCAATGCCACAGCCCTGGGGCTCGAAGAGGATCTGCTCAAGGACACCGACCTCCACATCCACGTCCCCGCCGGAGCCATCCCCAAGGACGGACCCTCGGCCGGCGTTACCATGGCCACCGCCCTCGTTTCGCTGCTCACAGACCGTCCCGTGCATCCGCTCACCGCGATGACCGGTGAGATCACCCTGAGCGGCAATGTCCTGCCCGTGGGCGGCATCAAGGAGAAGTTCCTGGCCGCCAAGCGCGCCGGCGTCAAACAGGTCATCCTCCCCGCTGAGAACCGTCAGAACGTGGAAGAGGACCTGATGCCGGAGCAAATCGAGGGAGTCGGCATTCACTACGCCAGCCGCATCGAGGACGTGCTCGCCATCGCTCTTCCCGGCTCTTCCGCCGAGAAGAACCACGACCAGCAGGTTCGCGAGGAGGTTCTCCAGCACTCGAACTGACGCCGCAGCCTGGCCCAATGCAAAAGCCCCACGCTCCCGATGCGGAACGTGGGGCTTCTATCTTTCAGCGAAGCGGACTGCCTTCAGATCCCCGCCTGCGTCAGCATTTCCCTTACGCTGGCCCGCCACCGCTGCAGCTCCACCCGGTCGCCCAGCCGCAGCTGCTGCGCCGCCTCGTTCAGCGTGATGCGCCGGGAATACAGCTCATCCGTCACGCGGTCCGCCAGATCGGGCAGGAACAGGCTCTTCCCGCCCTGCTGCTGGATCGTCTCCGGCAGCGAACTCCGCTCGTACAGCTCATACTTCGACTCGTCGCCAAAGTAGCC
>DAHVZZ010000496.1:0-11049 GCA_027323785.1 Acidobacterium sp.
TCCGGCGGCGGGATAAATTTACAGAATCATCTGTACGGATTTAGGGTGCAGGTCAAGACGATGAGGGAATTCGGCAGCATATCTGGCCGTTTTTTCCGCCGAGCGAGCACCAAGCCAACTACTTGGACCTCCTCTCGAGACTGAGCCAACTGCTTCCGGATTTGCGTTGCGCACATCATCCCGACGAGGGTATCCAGGAAATGGGTCTCGACTGCGATACAGGCCGTGCGCGGCTCATCATCTACGCGAGATGCGGCAGAAACCCGGTATTGAAGTCCACGATTCTAGCGTACAGTTGGAAAACCTGGGAAACCCTATCCTACGGAGATCGAGATTCGGGCGTACGTCAGTGCGATGCCCCGGGCTGCGGATGCCTGATACATTTACATGCCGGAAGTTGGTTCGGGAGGAAGACCTGCCCGTGGTATGGAGACGGTGCGGTTCGGGATTGTCGATCCCACCGGCGCTAAAGCGGTACCTGGAAACTGCATTTGTTCCCAGATCGGACTGTGCGCAGCGGACAAGAAGAGCACGACCTGTCGTCCGGATTTAATCCCCATATAAATGGGTGTGTCGCCGGGAATGTGGATCTGGATTTGCGCCCAATCGCCAATGCACTCGCCGACACCAAAAAAGAAACGGAAAGCCAGCCAGCCTTCAGCAATCCCCCAGAACAACTGCCCCCAACACCCCCGATAATCCCACTTCCCAACCAGCCCGCCCGCCGTCCGCCGAAAGTCAAGCCTCCACCGCCCGCACCAAAGTCACATCCGCTCATTCCAGACGACTTCCACCGCATCCCCCGCAAAGAAAGATGGCACTCCTGCTCTCCCATCCTGCTAATCTGGATATATAGGACAAAATCCATCACGCGGACCCCATCTCGGGTCCGCTTTTCTCTTGGAGACTCGCCCCATTCCGGCCAGCCGCCGTTCTCACTGGCCGTTTTCGGCCTGACCGCCTTTCGCACTGGCCCTTTTTCCGCTGGCCGCTTTTCTCGCTTGGCGTAGCGGACGCACCTGGCCCAGGCTGGCCCGCGTCCAGCTTTTTCGCTAACCGCTTCACCGCTAACCGCTTTTCGCTAACCGTTCCACAGCTAACTTCAATGGAATCATATGAATGCGTATCCATAACAAAACAAAGGCCCGCGATAACAGCCTTAGAATCATATGCATACCGAACACGCCAACACCGGCCCCACCGCTATGCCCTTCAGAATCATATGCATGCGGGAAAATGGCAAAACCCTGGGGGGGTACCACCACTCTCAACCAGCCACGACCCTGGCTGCCCCGTCTCCCGCACGGAGCCCGAACCATGCGAAGCATCCGTATTGGTTAAGTTGCTCATAGCGGACGCACCCGGCCCAGCCTGGCCCGCGTCCAGCTTTTTTCGCTAACCGTTTCACCGCTAACCGCTTTTCGCTACCCGCTTCATCGCTAACCGTTTCACAGCTAACTTCAACGGAATCATATGAATGCGCATCCATAACAAAACAAAGGGCTACAGTAAACGCTTTGAAATCATATTCTTACCGGACAGGCCAATATCGCCTACGCCGCTATGCCGTTTAGATTCATATGGATGCCGGAAAAGACAAAAAACCAGGGGGTACCCCATCGCCGTCGGGGCACAGACCCGGCCAACTTGCTAACTCGCTGACTCGCTGACTTGCTCTGCCCGTAGTTGGCAGATGCGGGATACCGCTAACCTCAACGAAATCATATGGGTACGCATCTATAACAAAACAAAGGACCGCGATAACTACAGTAGAATCATATGCTTACCGAACACACCAGCACCGGTCACGCTGCTATGCCCTTCAGAATCATATGCATACCGAAAAATCGCAAATCCCAGGGGGGTACCCATGGCCGTCAGACCACAGCCCGGCTAATTTTCTACCTGCTACCTGCTACCTGCCGACTCGCCGACTCGTTTCGGCCCGGTCACACGCCCAGCTTCTCCAGCGCCGCCGGCGGGCAGCCCCACCAGGCCTTCTGTGGCTCGTTGCCCACATACGGCAGATCGCGCCGTCCCATCTCGCTGGTGTAGAAGCCGCTCAGCACCAGATCGCGCAACTGATTGAAAAATAAGACGCCTTTCGCATCGCCAGCCGCCGCCTTCTCCGGCCAGGCAATCCGGTCCAGCATCAGCTCCTGCTGCTCCGTCGTGCAGCGGACAAAGTCCGCCCGGTACAGGCGCACACATTCGCCGTCCAGCCACGCCAGCCCCTCCCGGATCGCCAAGACCTGCGGGCCTCCCTGGAACTTCAGCCAGTCGTCGATGAACGCCGGAACTCCCGCGTCCGTCGCGCTTCCCGACACCTCGTCGGCCGGAAGGATCCACTCGCCCAGCACGGTAACCGTCCTCCACTCATGCGGAGTCAGCGTCTCCAGCTTCCAGTACCCGCCCGCGCCATCGCTCACCACGCTCCCCGGCTGCGCCGCCCGGGAGTCGTCCACCCCCAGCGCCCGCATTGGCATCAGCCCCGCAACCGGCGCCGCCGCCATCATCTTCAGCACCGCCCGCCGCTGAAACCGAAGCGCCCGGCCCTGCTCCGTCGACCTTTCCTTCCCTGCCCCGCCCATCTCTGCCTCTTCCCTTCCCTCGGACCTCATACCCTGCCTCGCCGCCTCAAACCCTCTTCGCCTTCATCTGCTCCACGATGTAGTCGGACGTCCGCCACGCCAGCGCCATGATCGTCAGCGTCGGATTCTTGTCCGCCAGACTGACAAACGGCGCGCCATCCGCCACAAACAAATTGCCGCAGTCCCACGCCTGGCAATGCGGATTCAGCACCGAGCTCTTCGGATCGCTCCCCATCCGCGCCCCGCCCACATCGTGGATCCCCTGGCCCCCTTCGGAGATGCCCCAGTTCTCCTCCGCCCCGTAAGACTCCACCACCTTCCCGCCCGCCGCCTCCACGATCTGCCGGAAGGTCATCTGCATGTGCCGCGCCATCTCGATCTCTTCCCTGCCCCACTGGAAATGGAACCGGAGGACCGGGATTCCCCACTGATCCACAGCTTTCCGGTCGATCTCGCAATAGCTCTGCTCGTTCGGAATCATCTCCCCGCGCCCCTGCAGCGTGATGAACGACCCATACAGGCCGCGCGCCTGCTGCTTCAGCTTGCGTCCGTATCCCCCGCCCAGAATCCGCTCCGACCCGCTCAGCACCCCAGGCGCCGGCATGCCGCTCCGCCCACCGTAGAACTCGATGTGATACCCCCGGGAAAATGCCAGCTCCCCGCGCTTCTGCTTCTCGTAATTCCACCACGGCATGTAAAGGTGCATCCCGCCCACGCCGTCCTCATTGTGCGGCGGCATGTTCATCATCGATGGGAACCACCCTGTCACGTTGGACATCACCGTATCCATCAGATAGCGCCCCACCATCCCGCTTGAGTTGGCCAGGCCGTTCGGAAACCGCGAACTGCGCGAATTCAGCAGGATTCGAGCGGTCTCGCAGCTGCTGGCCGCCAGCACCACGATCCTGGCCCTGGCCTCGACTGCCTCGCCCGACTGCTTGTCGATGTAGGAGACGCCGGTTGCCCGGCCGTCCGGCCCCGTCAGCACCTCGCGCACCATCGCGCCGCAGCGAATCTCCAGATTTCCCGTCTCCATCGCGGGCAGCAACAATACTGGAGGAGAAGAGAAGTTCGATCCCATCCGGCATCCGCGATAACACTGCGAAACATAGTGGCACGCGGGCCGCCCCTGATGAGGGCGCGTCAGCACCGCCAGCCGCGAGGGGATGCACGGTATATTCAGGCTCGAGCACGCCTTCTGCACCAGCTTTTCGTAGCACCTCGGAGCCGGAGGCGGCAGATACTTCCCGTCCGGAAGGTTCTCAATTCCCTCTGCCGAACCAAAAACCCCAATCAGCTCTTCCACATTGTCGTAGTACGGAGCCAGTTCCTCGTAACCGATCGGCCAGTCAAAACCCTTTCCATCCCGGCTGTGCGGTTTGAAGTCATAGCTGCCGTTGCGCAATGAAATGCGTCCCCACGCATTGGTGCGGCCGCCAAGCATGCGGGAGCGAAACCACTTCCATTCCGTGCCCGGAGCGCAGGTGTACGGTTCACCCTCCACCTTCCACCCGCCGACGACCGCTTCGAAGGCTCCCGATACCGGCTTGCTTTCGTTCATCGCGCCGCGATGCGGCGCATCGTAGCCCCACTCCAGCCACCGCGAATCTTTTGCCGTGTCATACCAGTCTCCCGCCTCAAGGAGGAGACATTTTGCGCCGGCTTTGGTGAGGTTATAGGCAACCATGCCGCCACCTGCGCCGGAGCCCACAATGATCGCGTCGTAACCTTCTGATCCTGGCATAAAGCTCATTCGTGCATGTCCCCCGTCGCTGGCCGCTGTTCTTCTTCGATCAGGTGCATCAGGCGAAGCCGAGTCCGGCAGTTACCCTGAGAATCAAACGAGATCGCTCCGGAGACACCATGAAAGTTTTGAACGCCAGCAAGATACTTCCGAATCCGGTCTCGGTTCGGGCCGACTGCCTGCACCGCCCGTACCGTAAGCTGAACCGCGTCGTAAATTTCCAGTGCCGCAGGACTCGGAAGGATGCCGGTTGTCTTCACATACTGGCGAATGAATGTGCTGCGAGCTGATTGGCTGGCTCCAGTATTTTTCGGTGCCAGTACGCTCTCCGAGGCTCCCATCGCTCGTCCTCCATCGCCGGAAAGCGGAAACCCAAAGCCCGACTGAGGCTGCGCTGCCTGCTGCGACAGGTATGTTGGGATCGAAATACCCGCCGCCCGCAACCTTTTGAGCAGAGCGCCGGCAGTCGCCGCCCGTGTCCACACAACCAAAGCCTGAAAGTGTCCACGCGTCAACCTCTGCACGACAGAGCTGTAGTCGGGTCGCAGCGGGTCAAGCATCACGGATGCCGGCACGGGCAACCCAGCCTTGCGGGCGCTCTCATCCACAGCCCGGGCTCCTTCCACGCCATCTTCATCTTTCTCCGCAACCAGCAGCATGCTCCCGGCGCCGCCGTGCATGGTCTGCAAAATCTCTCTGGCCTCCGCATGATCGCTGGCGCCCAGCCGAAAAATCCAGGGAATGTCCCCCTCCGTCGTCGTGGGATCGCCCGAGATCGTAAGCACTGGAATTCCAAGTCGATTACCAACCTGTTCCGTTAAATGTGCTTCCGCGCCACTCTCCGGTGTAATCAACACCAGTGAGTTATGCTCCAGCGCCAACTGCATCACAGCCTTCGCCACATGTCCCCATGACGGCCCGCTCTCGTCACCAACCACCAGCTCCATGCGCTGCCCTGATGGAAGCCGAGCGCTCAGGTTCCGCAGTGCGAGCCGGGCAGCGGCAACCATCGCTGCACCATCGGGTTTTCCCGGACCATGAAGCGCGGCCAGCAATCCGATCCGCAGAACCGGCCCCCGAACATCATAGGCAGCGCTCCCGCCAGGGCCCGCATAGCTCTCTCCGTCTTTTGCAATCGATGCATAGGGTGCCGCGCTACTCTTCGCCGCCTGGCTCCATGCATGTTGCTCCCCCAGGAAGCCGACAACAATCCCAACGAGGAAGACGGCAGCAATCGCTCGTTTTACTGTTCGCACTGGAAAATATCCCGCCATATCCTTTTTCCCCGCCATCTTTCCAACTCAGTGCAGAAACGGCAGATGCTTTCCTTTCCAGTCTGTGCGCTCTTCCGGCCAATAGATAAACCGCCCCTTCTCCACCTTCGCGAACGTCAAGGGCGCAATGTCGTTCAGGGTATAGTCGAAAAACGCGTACCCGCTGACGCCCTGATAGCTCTTCATTTCATAGGTTCTTAACGCGTCCATAATGCGCGCGCGGTTGAGCCCGGCCGTGCGAATCGCCCCGATGAGCATATTCATTCCGTCGAAGGCATAAGCCGCGTACGGATCCGGCTGCGCGTGAAACCGCCGCACAAAACTTCGCCGAAACGCGAGCCACTTTGGATCCGTTCGCGTCGGATCCATTGGCGTCACCATGACAAACCCGTTAGCGGCTGCGCCCGCGGCCTGCAGCAGCTGCGGATAGCAGGTCCTGCTGGATCCGAATACCGGCTCGTTCATCCCCAGCGCCCGCATCTGCTTCAGAATGTGCCCCGCTTCCTCCGCATTCCCCCAGATCACCAGTCCATCGACCCCGGCATTCCGGAGCGTCTGCAGTTGCGAGGTGAAATCAGTCGCCCCTGGCGCGAACCACACATCCGCAATCGGCTCATGCCCGATGCGCCTTGCCGTGTCCGAGAAAACTTCCTCTCCCGTCCGCCCGTAACGATTGTTTTCCTGCAGCACGCCGATCCGGGAAAGCTTCAGCTGGTTAAAGATGTAATCCGCCAGAGCGTACCCTTGCTGGCGATCGTCCGGGAAATCGTGCATCAGCCAGGGAACACGGGTCTCGGTCACTGTCGGATCGTTCGTCGCCGTGTCCATGATCGGAAGCTCGAGCTTCAGCGTCGCCCGGAGCTCAATATGCGTCGATGCGGAATCCACGGAGCCGAACATCGCCCAGTCATGGTCGTTGAAAACCATGTGTACGATGGCCATGGACGACGCTCCCCAAAGAGGGAGATCGTCGTGAATCTTGAGCGCAAATGGCTTTCCGTCATATCCGCCGTGCTCATTCGCCTCCTCGATCGCCAGCTGAGCACCGTGGAGCATCGGCACACCGTAGGCGGAATCCGGATTGTCAGCGTCCAGCGGTCCCAGAAATCCGATGTTGATCGCCTTGAGCTTCGCCGGATTGCCGTCTGGTTCACTCCTCGCCGGGCCGTCGTACTGCAGCGTGGATGGCGTCACATACCACTCTTTATAGGGGCGGATATAGTGCCCATACGGCACCGCTGCCGGCGGCATATCGGCATACGGGATGCTCGGCGCTTTCTGCTTTGCCTGAACAGTCGATTGCGCCCAAGATTGCCCCCATCCGGGGCACATCGCAATCAGGGCAATAAGAAAAAGAAACCATCCGATACGGCGTCCACACGTCATAGCCTGTGCTCCTCTCTGGTACGGCCTGCCTCTCCAGTGCTCCACCTCGACGAACGAAGCTTCAGTGCTCATCGGGTTGCACCGGATTCGAGGGTCCCGTGGCTGAGACCCTGCGCCGTCGCCACCCAGATATCCTTGCCCCCGAAGGCAACTGCGTATATATAGTTGTTCGCCAGGCTGGTGGCCGTACTCAGTGTTCGCTGCTTCCCGTCAGGCGGCGTAATCACAATAGTTCCCTTGCCGGTTTTCGCATTGGGACGATAGGTCACCCAGGTATTGGTCTTTGTATCCAGCTCACTGAGTCCCTTCTGTGTGCACGCCCAAACTTGGTTGCCTCGCGAACTAACGGAGTTGACGAAATTTGAAATCAGCCCGCTGTCTTTCGTCAGGTAGTTGTGCCAGTTGCGCCCGTCGTAACTGCTTAGGCCAAAATAGGTCGAAGCCCAAAAGCTGTGAGTGGAGGAATTCCACGATACCGCGCTGACAATGTTGTGGATCAGCCCCTGGTTGCGATAGAGAACGATCTCCATCTCTCCGTCCGGATCCATGAACGGCTTCCAGTAATGGTGGGCGAGGTTGTACATCAGAACACCGCCACCCCAGACCGCGAAGTAGATATTTTTTTTCCCTACAGATATTCCGTAGGCCCACGGTTCGTTAAACGGAGCGTTGAACTCGTTGTAAATCTTCCAGTCCCCGGTGTTTGTATCGAGCCGGTTGACGCCTGCCGCCGTCGCCACCCACAGAAATTTCCCCTGCACCGCAACACCATAGACAAGATCGTTGGCCAGCCCGCTCGTCAGATTCGTATAGTTCTTGAATACGCCGCCGGAATAGCGGCTCAATCCGCCAAACGTGCCAACCCAGACATCCCCGGTCTGGTGATCGACCGCTACCGACATCACAGCCTGCCCCGCAAGACCATCCCGGGGGGTGAAGATGCGCTTCACTTTGCCGTTCTCAATCAGCACCAGACCATGCCGTGTCCCCGCCCACACGCGAGGGCCGTCCACCGTGACACAAAACACCTGACCCGGCGGAAAACCATCGGCACTCGTGTAGTTGGTCCATTTCGTATACAGTTCCGGCTGTTGTGCAACTCCTGACCCGGCGAAGAACAGGAAACAGCTCAGAAACATCGAGAGGCTGAATGCGAAACGCCTGAACGCGATTGTTGTCATTGTCGGCCCTTCATCTCTAAAGCGTCTTGAGATATTCAATGAGTTCGTTTAATTGCACCTTGTTCATATCTGACGTAATACCGTGGCGATCCTTCGGGTTGAACTTCGTCCAGATATCTTCCAGTTCCGGCGCCTCGCCATTATGGAGATAAGGCGGCTTTAACGAGACACCCTCCAGTTGCGGCACGTCGAACGAGTGGACGGTGTCGTAGGGTGTCGCCGTTCCGATATCCTCCAGCACCCTGGATGTGTAATGGGTGTAAGGCGAGTGGCAATAGTAGCAGCGGTCCCGCAGGGGGATGACCTCTCCGCTGTTTGTCCTGGTGCGGAAGAAGATTGCTTTCCCCGCCGCCTGGATCGCGGTGAGTTGTCCATCCTTCGCGAGATGCGGATTCCGGGGCAGACGCAGCGACCGGAGATACGTCACGAGCGCGTTCAGTTCCCGCTCGCTGAATCCCTGCGATCGGAAAATGTAATGCGCTGTCCTCGGGCCATCCTGCGTTTCCAGATTCGGATTCATCCCGTTCCACTTGAACGGGGATGTGCCGTCAATTCCATACAGCGTTCGATTGATGACGATGTCCCGGCCCAGCTGCGGTGTCTCCAGGCTCCAGGCGAGCCCGTCAGACAGCCCTTCGTGCGGATGGCAGCTCGCGCAGGCCATCTGCCCTTCGTGAGAAAACCTCGCGTCGAAAAACAGCTGCTCACCGCGCCGCTCCCGCGATACCATCTTTGGCCCGCCAAGGCTGATGGTTGCGGAGACGCGCAGCGCCGGCATATCGATCACGCTGATTGTGTCGTCCATTCGGTCGGCTACATAGGCGTAGCGGCCATCGGGTGACACGACCACGTCTGTCGGGTTGCGCCCTGTTTTCAGTCTGCGCACCACAAATTTCCGGGCGGAATCAAGACGATCCGGCAACTCCCGCAACCGAGCCGGCGATGCTGTCGCAAGAAGGCGATCAAGGGCGCTCGTGTCGATGATGCTCACGACATTCGCGCCCGAAGCCGTTACTAAAGCAAGGTGTTCGGCCGAGTCGTCTGCCACGCCGAAATTGTCGGCGTAGTAATGATCGATATTGTCCAGCAGTACTTCGCGTACCTTGTAGCTTGACGGCCCCGCCGCCGGGTCGGCCGGAGGTGCAATTACGGCCATCCCATGCGTCATGTACCAGCCCTGCGCAATCTGAACCAGAGGATTCAGGTTCTTGGGCCGCATGAAGGGAATCAACAGGTAGCCTCCGGCGCTGGCCGGCAATTCGGCTATATGCCGCAGCTGAATTACCCCGGGGATGCTCACCCGCGCGGTGACGATCTCTTCGGCCGTATCGATGACCGTCAACTCGGATACCGGCGGTTTGTCATAGGCGCCGAGCCGCGCCAGCAGATTCGCGACATAGACTCGGCTGCCATCGCGCGACAACTTCACGTACTCAGGGAAGCGGCCGGCACTCAGGCGCTTCAGTTCGCGCCCCGTCTTCAGGTCGATCACCGAGACATCGTTCCCCAAAGTGTTCGCCACATAGAGCACAGTTCCCTGCAGGTTTGTCGTCAGGCCCGCTGGCCCCCAGCCCGTATGGATAGTGCGCAGAATCCGAAACGTCTTCGCGTCGACCTCCACAACGCTGTCATCTTCCTCGTCCGATACATAGAACGTTGCGCCAGTCGGAGAAAGGGTGATCGCCTTCGGAATCCCTCCGATAGGTATTCGGTCCACGACCTTGTCAGTCTGTGTATCGACAACCAGAACCTGACCGCTGTCCTCGCACGCCACATAGAGATGCCGGCCGTCGTGCGACATCGCCAGAGCTACCGGGCTAAGATACCGAGAGCGCGGAAGGTAGAGCCATTCGTAGGAACCGGGACCCTGCGCCGCCTCAACCTGCGTGCAGGGATTTTCCAGGTACAGAGCAGTCGCCACTACGATACCCAGCAGGATCGCACCGACAAGCCAGTTCACCGCTCGGTTCACCGGGCGCAGCCGCCTCCAGTCCTTCATCCTCGGCCCCCTGCTGCCTGAATCTTCGAGTCCTTTCGCGGCGACTCCGGCTCCCTGACGGTCAGGATCTGGTCCGCTGGAATATTCCTGATCGTCTGCACCGTCCCGCTCGGCCACCATATAGTTAATCGATCTACGGTCTTGTGCTTGCCTAAACCAAAATGAGGTCGTGGATCGCTCTGCGACAAATAGCCGCTTTCCGACTCGGCTTCATCGTATTGGCGCAGGTTTCCCGCGACCGCCTCAAGGCGCGCCCCATAACCATCTCGATCGCTCCGTGTGCCAACGAGCTTGATCGTTAGCCAGTTGTTCCGTGGGCCTGGCGGCGGAGTATTATGCAGCAGAATTCCGCGTCCATTCAGGGTTACGACGAATGCGTCGATGGAGCCGTCATTGTCGTAGTCAGCGAAGCATGCTCCGCGGCTGACGATGTTTCTGCTGAAGAATTTCCCCGCCCGGGTGGAAACATCGGTAAATGTGCCGTTGCCATTGTTCCTCAGCAACTGGCTCTGCTGGGGAACCAGCCAGACCATTCCGCCATTCACAATGAACAGGTCTTTCCATCCGTCATTGTCGAAGTCGAACAGGCCATCGCCCCATCCCGCCCATTGTCCGGACACCGCCCCGACACCTGACTGATTCGTAATATCCGTGAATGCCGCGCCCGGCTTGCCTGGATTCAGGTAGAGCCGGTGGTAATGCGCATCCGAGACGAAGAGATCGGGCCATCCGTCATTATTGATATCTCCGAATATCGGCCCCATCGCGGTCGAGGCCTCACCGTCCTGCCCGTACGCAACATACAAGTCGCTGGCCACTTCAGAGAATGTGCCGTTGTGATTGTTGTGGTAAAGAAAGCTGGGCATGCTGTCAT
>DAHVZZ010000519.1:0-2384 GCA_027323785.1 Acidobacterium sp.
AGCTTCTCGCTCGGCGATGGTCTGCGCCCCGGCTCCGTGGCAGACGCCTCGGACGAAGCCCAGTATTCCGAGCTGAAGACGCTGGGCGAGCTGACCGCGAAGGCCTGGGAGTCGGACGTCCAGGTGATGATCGAGGGTCCCGGCCACGTTCCCCTCGACAAGATCAAAGAGCAGGTGGACAAGGAAGTGGAGTACTGCTTCGGCGCGCCCTTCTACACGCTCGGCCCGCTGGTCACGGACATCGCCCCCGGCTACGACCACATCACCTCCGCCATCGGCGCGGCGCTCATTGGCTGGCATGGCGCATCCATGCTCTGCTACGTCACGCCCAAGGAGCACCTCGGCCTGCCCAACGAGAAGGACGTCCACGACGGCATGATCGCCTACAAGATCGCCGCTCACGCCGCCGACATCGCCCGCCATCGCCCCGGAGCACGCGATCGCGATGACGCCATCAGCTATGCGCGCTACACCTTCGACTGGGAGAAGCAGTTCGAGCTCTCGCTCGATCCGGAAACGGCTCGCTCCATGCACGACGAAACACTCCCGGACGATTACTACAAGGAAGCTTCGTTCTGCTCGATGTGCGGTCCCAAATTCTGCTCGATGAACTGGTCTGCCAAGGTGGATGAGTTCAACAAATCGGTCCACGGGCTGGAGAAGCAGGATCTCAGCGAGCTGGTCACGCTCCAGGCGCGGCAGCTCTCGGAGAAGAAGGATCGTTCCTGACCCAGTTGTCCAGAACTTCCGACAAAAGGCCGCCGTTTTCAGGCGGCCTTTTTCCTTTTCCACAAAGAAGGCAACCCTTTTCCGTCTGGAATGTCCAACCGAAAAGAGATGGATCTTCGAATCCGCCAGGGAGGAACCATGGAAAGCTTGAAGTTTTTCGCAGCTTTTAGCGCTGGAATGGCCGCGGGTGCGGTAGTTGCCCTCCTCTATGCGCCGCAGAGCGGCACACGCACGCGCCGCCAGCTTCGGCGTGGATATCAGGATGCCACGGACTATGTTCGCGATGCGGCCGGCAATGTCGGCAATCAGGCGGAAAAATACCTGAAAAAGAGCAGGGACGCTGTCGGCGACGTCATGGATTCGGCACAGAACCTCGCCACCGGAGCCAGGCGCGTCGTTTCGTTCCGCTGATTGACTGAGTGACCGGGAGCGCTCATTCCTGCGAACAGCCTCTCAGGGCCAGCCTCCGCCGGGCCGCCGGCTGACGTTCGATCCGGCTTCGCACAGGGTCGTTTTGCGCGCGCCAGCGGCGGCATGATGGCAACGCCCATCGGCATCGATACCCAGCAGGATGCAGTCGCATCTCCAGGCAGCAACAAATCAGGCCGTGAGTGTCTGCCACCCACGGCCTGCTGGTTTCGTTTCCCGATCGAGACTTAGTGAACCACGTTCTGGAAGAGCGGCGACTGCAGCAGCGAGGTGAACTGGCTGTCCGACGACGAATACTTCACTTCCAGCGTCCCGCCGGAGGAATCGATCGTGGTGGCGTCGATCGCCTTCTGCTCCACAGGGGTTCCGCTTACCTTTTCGTACATGGCCGCCGCATTCAGCAGCGAGGACATGGTGGCCGCCGTAAATGTGTCGGATGTCTCGACGTAAAGGTCGAACTTCACGCCGTTGTTGAAGTTCATGGTGTAGCTGGAGCTCAGCAGCCGCTTCTTCACCGCCGTGTAGTCCGCCAGCTGCGAGGCCTGCCCAAGCAGCGTATGCATCATGTACTGCGTGCCCTGCGCGTCCAGGATGCTCCAGATCGGCTGCGAATCCACCTTCTGCATCGCCGACATCATGTTGCTGTTGGAAAGAAAGCTGGGTGCGAGCCCGTCGCGTGCAGCCAGCGCCGGCTTCAGTGCGTCTTCCGATCCGAAGAGCATGGTAGTCGGGTTCAGGAAGGTGACCAGCATGCCGCTGGTGCCCATCGGCCACAGCTTGTTGTTGCGGATCATGATCGGCTTGACCTTGTGCTTGACGAAATTGGCTACCAGATTATTCACCTGGAACTGGCCCTGCCCGATGCCCACCACCTTGATGTCCTCACCAGTCGGGGTCGTTCGGTACGCGGCAAAGACCAGCGTGTCCACATCGCGCGCTTCATTGAAGCCCGATGACTTCAGTGCGGATTCCAGCTGCTTGAGCTCCGGAGGCAGCACGCGCGCCTTGAGGCTCATGGCTGCCGGCGAATTTTGCATGGTGTCGTAATCCACCGCGATCAGCTGCTGCACATATTGCGGAATGGCCGCGCGGGCCCCCGTCTCGATCTGGGCCGCAAATGCGCTGCCCCCGCCCAGAGCGGCTGCGATGCCCGCAAGAAATAGCAATCTTCCGAATTTCATAGACGAACCTGTTCCCACAGACTTACTCCCTAAATACAGACGATC
>DAHVZZ010000278.1:0-3203 GCA_027323785.1 Acidobacterium sp.
ACGTCCAGACCAGCGCATTCTGGAGCCCGGACGGCAAATATCTGATCTTTTCGCGCGCGCTGGCAGAGAACCCCTACCATCCGGGCCAGAAACCTTCGACATACGCGAACTCTCCGGATGAGACGCAGATCAAGTACAACCTTTACCGGATTCCATTCAACAACGGCAAAGGCGGCAAGGCAGAGCCAGTGAAGGGAGCGTCCTTCAACGGAATGAGCAACGACTTCCCGAAGGTTTCGCCCAACGGGAAGTGGATCGTCTACGTGGAGAACAAGAACGGCCTGCTGATGCGGCCGGACAGCAAGCTGTACATCGTGCCTTTCTGGGGAGGTAAGGCCCGAGAGCTGGCAAGCAACCTGGCCCGAATGAACTCCTGGCATACCTTTTCCCCCAATGGCCACTGGCTGGCCTGGTCGTCGAAAACGCCGTCCCTGTACACGGAACTTTACATCACCCATATCGACAGGAACGGGAATGCGACTCCGGCGATTCAGATTGAGAATGCAACGGCTTCAAACCGAGCGGTTAACATACCGGAGTTCATCAACATAAAGCCGGGAGGACTGCAGAAGATCGAGCATCCGGCGACAAAGTTCTATTCGCAGTTCGACCACGCGGCGGAACTGACCTCCGAGCATCACTACAACGCCGCCATTGCCGCTTGGAAAGAGGCAATCGCCATGGATGCGAGCGATCCCAGAGAGTACAACAACATGGGCATTGATCTCGCGGCGCTGGGCAAACTCAATGAAGCGATTGCGGAGTACCGGAAGTCGCTGCAGATGAATCCGAGCAACCCGATGACCGAAGTGAATCTGGGCAGCGCACTGGCTCAGGAGGGGAATCTGACGGAGGCGCAGCAGCACCTGGAGAACGCTCTGCGGCTAAATCCGGCGAATGCCTCGGCACAGATCGATCTGGGAAATGTGCTGTCCGAGGAAGGCGGGAATGCGCAGAAGGCGATCAGTCTGCTGCTGAAAGGGCTGGCGAAGAAGCCCGATTCGTCAGAGGGTCAGAACGGTCTGGGCATCGCGCTGGCGCACGCCGGCAATCTGGCGGATGCCACGACCCATCTGCAGGAGGCCGTGACGCTGGCTCCGGGCGACTCCGGCTACCACTACAACCTTGGCAGAGTGCTGGCGGCGAGGGGTATGTTCGCCGATGCCTTGCCGCAGTTCCAGGAGGCCGCACAGCTGACACACATGCAGGATCCCGCGATTCTCCAGATGCTGGCGGGAATGTATTCGGAAACCGGGCAGTACGACAACGCCGTGAAGACCGCGGGAACCGCTTTGGATCTTGCGCGGCAGCAGGGCAACAGTTCGCTGGCAGCTTCGCTCCAGGCCAACCTCGAACGTTATCGGATGCAGGCGCAGAGGACGGCGCCATCGGGAACGGGCAGCACCGCGAACTAAGGCCCTGGAGGCAGGGCGAGATGGCGCCGGGAAGCTCTTCTCCGGTTGCCATCGCCCACGGGTGGCGATCGCCGGCATGGCTGAGTCGGCGCGGGATTCGTGTGTCGCCACGCCTGGTTGCGATGCACTCTAAATGAACCTAATACGCTTACATTTTCCATCTTTCGATGGAGGCGATGCGGTGAGGAGTGGGATTAATCTCAGTTATTCCACGAGGACTCAGGCATTTTGCGAGGAAAGGAGGAGCGGTGAGTAACGCCTGGAAGGACCAGTTTGGCGATGCGCCCGATGTGCTGAAGCGCACGCCGGACGAGAGGACGGTGGTTCGGGCCGCGGGCGTGGAAATCGGCGGCGACGAATTTGTCACCATGGCCGGTCCGTGTTCGGTGGAGACGGAGCGGCAGCTGATGGAGACGGCCGAGCGAGCGGCAGCCGCCGGCGCCCGGGTTTTGCGCGGAGGTGCATTCAAGCCGCGCACTTCGCCGTATGCTTTCCAGGGCCTCGGTGTGGAGGCGCTCAAGCTGCTGGCGCGGGCGAGAGCGGCGACGGGGCTGGCCATCGTGACGGAAGTGATGGCGGCCGCGGATGCGCCGCTGGTGGCCGAGTATGCCGACATCCTCCAGATCGGCTCGCGGAGCATGGAGAACTACGCGCTGCTGGAAGCGGCGGCGCATACCGGGCGTCCGGTTCTGCTGAAGCGGGGCATGGTAGCCACGGTGGCGGATATGCTGCGCTCGGCGCAGTGCGTGGTGAGCCATGGAAACCCCAATGTGATTCTGTGCGAACGTGGCATTCGCACATTTGAGACCGCGACACGGAACACCTTCGATATCGCCGCGATTGTGGTGCTGAAGCAGATCGCACGGCTGCCGGTGATTGCCGATCCGAGCCATGCGGCCGGGCACCGGCAGTTTGTGGCGCCGCTGGCG
This sequence comes from Acidobacterium sp., assembly GCA_027323785.1. Lineage (GTDB taxonomy): Bacteria > Acidobacteriota > Terriglobia > Terriglobales > Acidobacteriaceae > Palsa-343. The sequence continues at coordinate 2,345 of DAHVZZ010000278.1, forward strand.
CGGACGGCTGTGGCCGCGGGCGCCGACGGGATGATCGTGGAAGTTCACCCGAATCCGGAGCGGGCGTTGAGCGACGGCGAGCAGTCGCTGACGCTGGAGGAGTTCGAGGCGATGATGGAGGATCTTCGTCCCTGGTGCGAGCTGCGCGGGTCGCAGGATCTGGCGCTGGAGACGGTTGCATGAGCGGCCGGCCGGCGGATTGCGAGATGGAAGTTGGTTAGTCAGTTTTTTTATCCCAAGGAGTTATCCCTATGAATTCAGTTGCAGAGCTGTTAGCCGAAATCGCGCATGCGCCGATCAGCAAGCGCGCGATCACCAACCACGGAGTATTGAACGAGGCGTATGCCTATGCGAAGCCCAGCTCCTTTTCGCGGGGCATGCGGATCGATCTGAATGGGCTGACCATTCTGCTGATTTCGGGCACGGCGAGCATCGACGAAAACGGCGTGAGCGTCCACATTGGCGACTTCCGGGCGCAGATGCGGCGGACGCTGGCCAACCTGACCGGGCTGCTGAAGAGCGAAGGCGCGACCTGGCACGACATTGTGAGAACGAGCTGCTATCTGCGGGATATCGACCGCGACTACGATGCCTTCAACGAGGAGCGGACGGCGTTCTTCAAGGAACAGGGGCTCGATCCGCTGCCGGCTTCGACGGGCATTCAGGCGAAGCTGTGCCGGCCGGAGCTGCTGGTGGAGATTGAGGCGATTGCGATGTTCCGGACGGTGAAGCAGGAGGGTTGAGCGCCGCGACGCCGACCATCCCATCGACTGTAAAATGCCCTGAATTCAGGGCATTTTGCTTTTTGGGGAGTTCCCCCTCGGGAAAATGGCCGATTTTCCGTATGCATATGATTCCA
>DAHVZZ010000565.1:0-2857 GCA_027323785.1 Acidobacterium sp.
CGGGATCGCCCTGCTCGGCGAGGGCGAGGAGAGCCTGAAAGGAGCTGGCTCTGGCTTTGGGGCGTTCTTCGCGGTAATAGCGGAGAGCGGCGCGGGAGGAAGCGAAGGTTTCCCAGCATCCTTTTTGACCGCAGGCGCAGCGCGGACCAGTGGGATCGATGGGGATGTGGCCGAACTCGCCGGCGAGACCGTGGGCTCCGGAGACGAGCTGGCCGTTGGCGAAGATGCCGGTGCCGACGCCTTCCGAGACGGTGACGAGGACGGCATCGCGGACGCCATCCATGCGGGCGAATGTGAGCTCGGCGAGGAGGCTGGCGGTAGCGGCGTTTTCGAGTTTGACGGGGTAATCGAAGTGGGACTGGATCTCGCGGCGGAGGTCGAAATCGGGCCAGTGGAGGTTGGGGGCGAAGGTCATGCGCTGGGTGGCGGGGTCGACGCGGCCGGGCACGCTGATGCCGATGCCTTCGATGGATTTTCCGGCGGCGGCGTTCCGCAGGCGCTGGATGGATTCGACGAGAAGGCGAGCGGAGGCCGCGGGATCGGAACTGAGGGGCACGAGGGCATGATCCAGCAACTGGCCGTTGAGGTCGACGAGGGCGACGGCGGCGCGGCGGGGGTGGATGTCGACGGCGATGGCGACGAGATCTTCGTTGAGGCCGATGAGCGTGGGGCGGCGGCCGCGCGGAGCGGAGACCACGGAGCCTTCGCGGACCCAGCGCTCGCGGAGGAGCTGCTCGACGATCTGCGAGACGGTGCTGCGTTGCAGGCCGGAGCGGCGGGCGAGGTCGGCGCGGGAGATGGGCTGGCTGGTGCGGATGAGCTCGAGGACGATGTCGCGATTGATGCGGCGGGCGGTCTCGCTGGAGGCGAGCTGAAGGTTGCGGAGATCCACGTGGCGGATGCCGCGCACCTGAGCTGGAGAGCCGGATGAATTGTCTGTTGCTGCACTGGAACGGTGCGCCTGCGCCAACCGGTGGTCCTCCCTGGGAGTGGTGTGGAGTATTGCGCAGAGCGCGCAGAGCAAACAATAACTCTACACCGAGAGAAGGAAGCCGGAACGGAAAGGCGAAGCTACTGGTTGACGCCGCTGGCGAGATAGCCTCCATCGACGGCGAGGATCTGGCCGGTTACGAAGGAGGCGCTTTCGGAGGCGAGGAAGACGGCGGCGCCGACCAGCTCGTCCAGGGTGCCGTAGCGGCCCATGGGGGTGCGCATGAGGACCTCGCGCCCGCGGCCGGTCTGCTCGAGGAGGGAGCGGTTGAGGTCGGTGGGGAAGAATCCGGGAGCGATGGCGTTCACGCAGACGCCATGCTTGGAAAGCTCGACGGCGAGGGATTTGGTGAGCGCGCCGAGGCCGGCCTTGCTGGCGCCGTAGGCGGCGACTTCATAGAAGGCGACGAAGGTGGCAAGGGAGGCGATGTTGATGATGCGTCCCCAGCCGGCGGCGACCATGCCAGGGGCGACGATCTGGCAGGCGCGGAAGGTGCCGGTGAGATTGGTTTCGAGGATGCGGCTCCAGTCTTCCTCGGGGCATTCCAGGGTGGGGATGCGCTTTGTGGTGCCGGCAGCGTTGACGAGGATATCGACTTTGCCGAAGGTGGCGATGGTTTCGGCGTGAAGCTTTTCGAGGGAGGTGCGGTCGAGGACGTCGGAGCAGAGCTCGAGGGAGCGGCGGCCGCGCTGGCGAATTTCGGCGGCGACGGCAGCGACTTCCTGGGGGCGGCGGGAGCTGGCGACCACGTCGGCTCCGGCGTCGGCGAGTCCGAGGGCGATGGCGCGGCCGATACCGGAGGTTCCGCCGATGACCAGGGCTGTGCGTCCGGTGAGATCGAACCTGTCTGGTGTGGTGTTTGCCGCCATAGCCTGTGTTTCGCGCCTCCTGGAAATGTGAGCCTTCTGAGCCATGGTATTTGAAAACAACCGGGGCGAGGCGTGTGCGAAAGCTGCGAGGACCGCATAGCGGGAGAGTTGCGAGAAAGGGCTGCTTCGTGGAGAAGCAGCCTTTCGCACTGGGTTACAAGGGATGGCGCCGGCGGCTACTCGCTGCGCAGGGCGTCCATGGGCTCGACGCGGGCGGCGCGGCGGGCAGGCCACCAGGCGGCGAAGATGCCGGTGGCGAGCAGGACGCCGGAGGCGGCGGCGATGGTGAGCGGATCGCGCGGAGCGACGCCGAAGAGCAGGCTGCTGAGGATCCTGGCTCCGGCGAGAGAAGCAGCGACACCGATGGCGAGGCCGAAGACGACCAGCAGACCCGCATCGCGCAGGACCATGCGGGAGATGTCTCCGCGGGCTGCGCCGACGGCCATGCGCACGCCGATTTCCTTTGTCTGGCGGGCGACGGTGTAGGACATGACGCCGTAGAGGCCCGCGGCTCCGAGAAGAAGCGAGATGAGTCCGAAGCCGCAGAGCAGGATCATGCTGAAGCGCTGCTGCGAGACGGAGGTGTCGAGCACCTGGGACATGGGCTGGATGTCGAGCAGGGGGGCGCGGAGGTCGTCCATGAAGATGCGGCGGATGGCGGGCAGGACGTCGATGTTCGCGGAGCGGGTGCGCACGACCCAGCTCTCGCCGAGCATGGCGGCGCCCATGCCGGTGAGTTGATTGGGGATCTGTGACGCTGGCAGGTACATAATGCCGGGCGCGGGGTGATCGAGGGCGACCTGTTTGACATTGCCGACGACGCCGACGATCACGCGGACCGGGTCCTCGAAGCCGGGACCCATTTCCTTCCCGATGAGGATGTGCTGGCCGAGGGGATTCTGGCCAGGGAAATAGGTTTGCGCGAACCGCTGGTTGACGATGACGACAGGCGTGGAGGTGGGTGTGTCGGAGCGGGTGAAGGCGCGGCCCTGGATGA
>DAHVZZ010000570.1:0-20421 GCA_027323785.1 Acidobacterium sp.
GGCTTCCTTGCGCAGCGACCACAGTTCCAGTTCCGCGCCCGTCCGGCCCGGCAGCAGTTCCAGCAATACACGCTTCGGATATACCCGCACCCGCATCCTCAGCACATCGCTCACGCGGTCCTCGTTCAGCGCTGCCGCCAGCCGCAACAGCACCACCGCCCGCCGGACGTGCTCGTAATCTTCCGGCGGAATCTGCCGCATCGTCCGCCCTTCCGGAGCCGGCCGGCTCTTCCCCAGATAACGGGCAATCGCCGAGACAATCAGCCGCTGATGCGGCGTAAATCCGTAAAGCTCCGAGTTCGCAATGATGTACTGCGCATGCCGGTGATAGCCCTGGTGGTTCAGGAACTTCCCGATATCCCGCAGCATGGCCGCCGCCTCCACCCACGTCTGATACTCCGCGGGCAGCCCATGCACCGAAGCAAGATCGCGGAACAGCTGCGCCGCATGCTGCCGCACCGGCTCCGACTGCCGCGGATCGATCCCGTAACGGCGGCACGCTTCCTCAACCGCCCGCCACCGCTCCTGCTCAAAAAGCGTATGAAACGAAGCGCGCGGATCTTGCTCCGCCCGCATCTGCGCCAGCATCCCGTCCCGCAGTCCCATGGGCGAGTAGCGAAACCCCGGCAGCCCCAGCGTCTCCAGCACATCGGCGTAAACGTGCGCGCCCGCCACAATAATCTCCGAACGCCGCGGACCGATCCCCGGCATCGCCGCCCGTTCCCCGGGCTTCATCTTCGTCAGTTTCGTCGTCAGCCGCCGCACCGTCGCCGTGGGCGTCAGATCGGCGGCGCGCCCCTTCCCGCCTTTGGCCAGAGCACGAGCCGCATCCGATAGCGCGGCAGCCGTGCCCGAAGTGGCAATCACCATCCGCGCACCCTGCGCATCGATCTTCCGCTTCGCCCGCCGAAGCTCCCGGTCGATAAACTGCCGCAGCCGTGCGATTTCCTCTTTCCCCGGCACATCGCTGCGAACAAAATCCTGCGTCAGCCGCACCGCTCCCAGCGGCAGACTAATGGTGTCCTGAATCCGCTTCCGCTCCGAAACCGTAATCTCGCAGCTGCCGCCGCCCAGATCGATCAGCACGCAGCGCCCAGCCGCTCCCGCCTCGTTCTCCACCACGCCCCGATGGATCAGCCGCGCCTCCTCCAGACCCGAGATGACCTCAACCTCCCATCCTGTCTCGTCCCGCACCCACGCCAGAAAAGCCCGCGAATTCCGCGCATCGCGCATGGCCGACGTGGCCACCGCCCGAACCCTCTCCGCACCGTGCGCCTGCACCGCGCGATGAAACCGCTTCAGCGTCTTCAGCGTCGCGGCCATCGACTCCGGAGAAACCACTCCGCTCTCGAATACGCTGCCCCCCAGACGCGTCACTTCGCGATCTTCATGAACGGTGCTCAGCCGATGCTGCACCACTCGCCCAATCTTCAGTCGACAGGAATTCGACCCAATATCGATGGCGGCAAATGTCCGCATAGTCCCTCATCGCTCACGCGCAGGTAAACTGGCTTCCCTCAGCAAAATACACGAGTCCGCGCGATCTCTGCGGAGCCTCTGTCCTTACGTCCCGGTGCGCCGCGCCCCGGGCCGCTGCGCCCTACCGCTGGAAGCGCGCCGCACCGGCTTCTTCTGCATCCCCAGCCACTCCTGCAGTAGCTGGCTCCGGATTCGCACCGCGGCATGCATCGCGGTCACAAAATGCTGGTCCCGCTGCGCTTCCAGCACCTCCGCCAGCCCCCCGGTCTCCGCGCCCAAAGCGGTCCCGGCTTCCTCCACCAGCACCAGCCAGTCATGCCAGTCCCCAATCTGGTCCTGCAGGCTCCTCAGCGATCGCGCAATCCGCGCCGCGTCCCTGTCTCCCTTGCCCGCCAGCTCCGCAATGTATCGAGCCTTCTTGGTGCCCTTCCGAAACTGGTGCAGATTCTCCGCATGCAGCAGCTGCATCTCCGTCGCCAGCCGCGCAAAACTGCCCAGCGCCAGAAATGCCGGAGACTGCGCCTCCGCAAAACGCACGCCCTCCATCGCTTTTTCCAGACCCGCAAGGCGTCTGTCCAGTTTCGCGGCCATCTTCCCCGCGCGCGACTGCAGCGCATCCGCGGCCGCCCGCCTCGAATGCTTCAGCCACGCATCCAGTTGCTCGGCCTCGCTCACCGCCGCGCTCGATTCGCCTCCCGCCTGAGGACTTCCCGAACCTCCGGCTCCCGCTCCCACCGCAATCTGTTCGGACCGAGCCAGAGCCGATTCCCGCTGCTGCATAACATCAGGCAATGCCACCGGCTCGGGAGTCCGCGCCGCGATCCCCTCCAGCAGCTTGCGATGGACATCGAAATCGCGCACAGGTGCCGCGGCCCTTCGGATCTCCTTCAGATGACGCATCATTTTTTGGGCGCAGATCCGCAGCGCTTCCCCCGATTCCCCCTCCGGCGTTTCGCGAACCAGGTTTTCCAGAGTAGCCTGCAGCCGACGAGTGCCCGTCCGCGTGTGGTGAACGGCCTGAACCGCCGGATCTTCGCCGCACTTCACCAGGTTCGCGCGCAATGCGCGAGCCAGCCGCCGGATATTCAGAAGGTCACGGTCCATGCCCAATTTGCGCCTTTCGCCGCGTCCTGACTGGTATTCTGAACCATGTGCCAGGCCAACAACAAATGACGATTTCTAAAACGACCGCGCAGCCGGAGACCAAGCCGGCCACGCCATCGCTCTTCTCGACTCCCCGCAAGGCCTGGACGCTGCTCGCCGTCGTCTTCCTTGCCGTTTACGTCGCCGCCCTCTTTACGCCCGCCGTACTCGACGATGCGGACGCCACCCATGCCCAGGCGGCCCAGCATATCCTCGCCAGCGGCAACTGGGTAACGATGTACGTCGACGGTATCCGTTACCTCGAAAAGCCCCCGCTCCCCGACTGGATGGTGGCCGTCAATTACTACCTCTTCGGGTATAACGCCTTCTCCACCCATCTGCCTATGGCACTCGCCATCCTTGGATGCGCCGTGCTCGTCTGGTTCTGGAGCAGGCGCGCATGGGGAGACCGCGCTGCCTTCTACGCCGCTCTCGCCATGCTCACCTCCATCGGCGTCTTTCTGTTTACCCGAATCCTCATCCCCGATTCGCTCATAACATTCTTCCTCGTCCTCGCGCTGTACTGCTTCCTCACCGGACTCGAAGACCGAAAACCTCTGCGCCTCTATGTCGCCTATGGATCGGTGGCCATTGCCCTGCTGGCCAAAGGCCTCATCGCGCCTGTCTTCTTCATCGGCGCCCTGGTCCCCTACCTGTGGATCACCGGCGAATGGCGGCGTTGGCGCGAAATGCGCCTCTTTACCGGACTGCTTGTCTTTCTGGCCATCGGCGCTCCCTGGCACGTCCTCTGCGCCCTTCAGAATCCCGATCACGGCCACCCCGTCGGCAATATTCCCAGCCCCGGCCATGTCCACGGTTTCCTCTGGTTCTACTTCGTCAACGAGCATTTCCTGCGCTTCCTCGGCAAGCGCTACCCCGACGATTACAACCGGCAGCCATGGTTCGAATATTGGTTCGGCCAGTTCATCTGGCTCTTCCCCTGGAGCATGTTCGTACCGGTCGCCATCCGCCGCGCCTGGCGCAACCGCCACATCTTCGCCTCCGATCTGCGCTACGACGCCACCAACACCATCCAGTTCCTCGACCCCAAACTCACAGCGCAGGATTCCTCGCTGCTGGCTTCGCGGCTGCGCTTCCGCGCCCGCTCCACCCTGCTGCTGGCCCTCTATGCCGGTTTCATCCTGCTGTTCTTTTCCTTCTCGACGAACCAGGAGTACTACACCTGGCCCATTTATCCCGCTGTTCTCATGCTGATCACTGGATCGCTCGCCACCATGGAAGAGCGCCCCGGCGCCTTGGAAAAACAGACCAGCCGCTCGCTCAACCGCGCGCACATCTTCTTTGTCGTGCTCGGCTGCATCATTGCCGCCGTCCTGGGTTACGGGCTGTGGACCTCACGGCATCTGCCCTTCGTCCGCGACATTGGAACCCTGATGGCCCATCGCGATGTGGGCAACTACACGCTTTCGCTCTCCCACTTCTTCGACCTCACCGGAGCGGCTTTCGCCTCCCTGCGTCTGCCGGCAACCGTGGCCATGCTGGCATTTCTCTTCGGCCCCATCATTGCCTGGCGGCTGCGTCGAAAAGGCCATGCGGCGGAGTCCACCGTATCGATCGGCTTCACCATGGCGGTCATCCTGATCGCGGCTCATATCGCCCTGGCGAGATTCCAGCCCATGCTTTCCTCGAAGGCTATGGCCGTCACCATCAACCGCATCACCGCTGAACCGCAAAACGCGAATTCCGTCCTGATGCTCTACGGCGATCAGTCCGAAGGCTCCTCGATTCTCTTCTACACTGATCGGCCCGCCCTGCTGGTTCACGGCAAAACCTGGTATTTCCAGCCCGGCAAGGAAGACCGCGGCGAACTCTTCGGTTCCTCCATGATCTGGGGCTCCGATTATCCCGATGCTCCGCACATCTTCCTCAGTGATCAGCAGCTGCTGAAGATGTGGGGCAAAGGACCGCGCAAGATCCTCTTTGTGCCCCAGCACTTCCACAAGCATGTGGAGAAGCTTCTCGGATCAAGGCTCTATGAGATTCAGGAACTCTCCGACAAGACCCTCTATACTGACCGCCCGCTCTCGTAACAGAAAGGCCGCGGCAACGCCGGCAGAGTTTCCCCTCTTCGGGTGCTCTGCCTGCCTCCTCGGAATCAGAGGTGCCGGACAGGCACGTCCTTGGGAACCGTGAGCACGAAGGTTTCCCTCGGCAGCTCGTGATTGAGCTGCAGCTTCTGGATCGTGATCTTGATCTGATACTGTTCCAGCGGCCGGCGGATGGTCACGGTTCCCGGAAACTGAATCTCACCATAGGTCTGCAGGCGCCCATAGATCGCCTGCGTCTGGATCTGCCCGCTGTCGTCGTAAATATCTTCCTCCACCGGACGCAGATCGATGCGGCTGAAGTAGATCACCCGTTTCGCATGAAGGATATTGCCCCCGGGCTCGCGTGTCAGGACCGTCAGCAGGTATTCCGGCTCGATTTCGAGCTTTTTCGTCTTCGGATTCACCACCGTTGTGCTGCCCGCCGTCGGAAGCAATTCCTCGTCCGGTCCGATCTTGCGAATCAGCAGCGAATCGAAAAAGACGTAGGGACGCATGTTTTCAAACGCGTTCTTCGACTTCTTCGTCACGGTGTTCGTGCCCTCGATCACCTCATTCTTCGGCGGAATCCAGAGCCTGAATGTCTTCCCGTCGCTGGCCATGTCAAAGGCCCGCGTGTGAACCACCGGAAGGAAGCCAATCACGCGCAGCGATTCCGGCTTCTGCAAACGGATGTAGCCGCTAAAGGGAGCGATCGTCCGCTCCTTCCCTTTCAGCGACCCACCCTCCGTCGCGGTGAATTCCACCGTGGCGCTCAGAGAATGGATGGCGTCGTACTGACGATTCACAATTTCCACAAGCTGCTGCGGCGTCGCCGACAGTACGGCGGCAGGCATCACCGCCCGAGGAACCCGGCGCGTATGCCAGAGACACCCGTTCAGCGCCGGCAAAACCAGCGTGAAAAGGAGAAAGACTCTGGACGGCTTTCGAAACATTCGCCTATCTCATGGAACTGCAAGTATATCGGCTGTACCCAGCCGCGGACCCGCCGAGCCCCGGCAAGCAGACAAAGAAAGCTCTCATCGGTGGCTGGCCTTCACCCCGGCAGCCTTTTCTTCGGCCTTCCGCTCGGCACGCCGGTATTCTTCCACGTCCCTGGCATGCTCCTCCAGTGTCGCCGAGAATCGAGATTTTCCCGAGGGATTCGCACTCGCCGCCACAAAATACAAATAATCCGTCTGCGCCGGATGCATCGCCGCCTCCAGCGACTTCACCCCAGGATTGCAAATCGGCCCCGGCGGTAGTCCTGTATGCCGATACGTGTTGTACGCCGAATCAGATTCAAGATCGGACTGATAAATGGCTCCTCGATACCGCCCCTGCAACAGCGCGGCGTAGATCACCGATGGATCCGTCATCAGCGGCATTCCCTTTGCCAGTCGATTCACGAAGACGCTGGCCACCAGCGGACGCTCACTTTCCAGCGGAGTCTCCTTTTCGATGAGCGAGGCCAGCGTCACGATACGGTGAATATGCGACGTCAGCCCGATTTTCGCCACCTCTTCGCGAAACTGGCGCACCATCGTGCTCATGATCGCCTCCGGCGTGCTGTTCGGCTGGAATTTGTACGTATCCGGGAACAGGTACCCTTCGACGCTCGGATCTCGGCTGTCAATATTTTTAATCAGCGCCGTGTCCTGCTTCGCCGCGGCTACGAAATCCTCTTTGGACACCAGCCCCACAGATTGCAGACGTTCGCCGACGTCAAAAATATTGGACCCCTCCGGGATCGTCACCGAAATCGTATAAACATCGCCATGGCTGAGCTTCCACCAAACGCGGTTCATGGAGAGCGGCCTCTGAAATCGGTACGCTCCCGCCTGGAGAGATCCGCCCCTCACCGTGTATAGGCCCAGGAACACCCACCGGCTCCGAATAATCCCCTCCCGCTCCAGTTGCCGGGCGATACCCGTCGCCGGAGTGCCCGCCGCAATCGTGACGATCCTGGGGCTCGACGGGCCATAGGGCGTCATCGCCACGTACACCACCGTGGCAACGGCCGCCAGACCCACCAGCAACAGCAGGAGAAAAAAACGTCGCAGCAACTTCAGATGTACCTTGCCCCTTTTGATTCTTTAACTCATTGTAAGATGCGTATTTGTCCACCGCCCAGCCTCACCGGCATCGGCCTTCTTCCGGCCGTTCGGCGCAAACCCGGAGCCCGGTCGTACCCTTCAACTCTGCGGATTTTTTCCATAGCCCGCCGGTCCATGGGCAGCATCGTATAATCGGTTGAGGGGCGGTGGATCCGCCTCCGATGCCTATTCCTAATACGCCGGGGAACGCCCCGTGTGTCGGGGCTATATTGCGATGGCTGTCTTGCTTTCGCCAATCTTGCTTTTGCCTCAGCCACCCACGGAAAATCCCCTGTGATGGATTGAACGGATGCCCGAACACATTAAGAAAAAGCTCCAGGAAGAAATCAGACAGCTTGAGCACGAACTCGCGCACGAATTGCCCGCCGAGATCAAAAAAGCTGTCGCCATGGGCGACCTCAGCGAAAACGCCGAATATCACATGGCAAAACAGCGCCAGGAGTTCGTCAACGCTCGCCTCGGCCAGCTCAAGAAGCGCATGGCGGAGCTGGCCCTCGTCAATCTCTCGAATATTCCGCACGACCGTGTCGCTTTTGGTTCTACCGTGCTCGTCTACGATGTCTCCAAGGATGAGAAAATCGAGTACAAGCTCGTGACCAGCGAGGAATCGGACGTTACCAACGGCCTCATCTCGACCACCTCGCCGATCGGCAGAGCTCTCGTAGGCAAGCAGGTTGGAGATATGGCCACCGTGGTCACTCCCAATGGAAAACGCGAAATGGAAGTTCTGAGGCTGGCTACCATCCACGACGAAGCTGAAGCCGAAGCCGGAAAGTAGAAGCCGCCCCATGGGCTCCGATCAAGCATCCCGCCACACCTGGACCAGCGCCTTCGGGCGCGCCTGCGGAGTGTTGCTTCAGGCGATCGTCAACGGCCTGTCCCTCACCCGCATCTCCCCCAATGTCCTGACCTTCATCGGCCTGCTCATCAATACCGGCGCGGCCTTCCTCTTCGGATTCGCCAACGAACACAATTACGTTCGGATGTTCCTCTATGCCGGCCTCGTCATCATCGGCGCCGGCATCTTCGACATGGTCGACGGCCGCGTCGCCCGCCAGACCCATCAGGTCACCGTCTTCGGCGCCTTCTTCGACTCCGTAATCGACCGCTACTCCGATGTCGTCCTCTTCTTCGGACTGCTCGTCTTCTACGCTCGCGGCAACCGCCTCTTCTACGTCTTCCTCGCCGCCTTTGTCATGATCACCTCGCTGATGGTCAGCTACACCCGCGCCCGCGCTGAGGCCCTCATCGGCAAATGCAAAGTCGGCTTCATGGAGCGCCCTGAGCGCGTGGTCCTCATCATCCTCGGCTCGCTCTTCGAGCGCTGGGGCGTCATGGCCCCCGTCCTGTGGGTCCTGGCCGTCATCTCCACCATCACTGTCATCCACCGCATCCGTTACACCTGGCAGCAAACGCGCCATCTTGCGCCCGCGGCGGACCTCCAGCCGCTTCCGCTCCGGCAGCCCGATTCCCGGCCCACCCTGCCCACTCCCGACACCCCTCACGCCTGATCCGAGTTCTTCCCAAAGGTCCTCGCCAGTTCAGGCGCTCGGCTGAACAGCCGCACATCCCCACCCTCCCGCACCGGAGTCTGCCGCCTTCACACCAGACAACCGACCGCGCTCCGCTGCACCAGCAGATTTCCCCTCGAAAGCTGGAAAGGCCGCTCCCGCCAGAGTGGCAGGATCGGCCCCCAGGAAACTCCCCGCCTACTGGACCGCCGCGGTCACTCCCAGGCTATGCGTCTGCCCGATCGCCGAAGAGGAGCCGGTCACGTCGACCAGGTAGTTCCCGGCCGCCGCTCCCGAAGTGGTCACCGTGAGTGTGACAGCCGTACTCGGATTCGTCACGGTGCCGGGCCCGGTGTTTCCGCCGCTGCCACCGCTACCACCGCTGCCACCCGAACCGCCTCCGCCGCTGATCGGCCCAAGGTTCGCCGATCCCTTCGACCCTCCACATCCCAGGCTGAATCCCGCAATACAAACGAACAGCAGGATGCCCAGCATACTCCGCCATGCTCGACGTCGCCCCGGCAGCCCAAGGAAGAGCACACACGCCAGCACTCCTCCCCCACCGCCGAACAGCAGCTCAAGCCGCCGGTTCACAGGCGAAAGCCTCGCGGAGTTCGAGGCCGTCAGGCTCACCGAGCTCTTGTCCAGCGAGCAGGCTACCCCGGTTGGCGTTCCCACAATGGAGCAGCTCAGGCTCACATCCCCGCTGAACCCGTTCGTGGGAGTCACGTAGAGCGTGGTCGTCGCGCTCCCGCTCGTCGAGGCCTTGACGATGGCGCTCGCAGCCGTAATGGAGAAGTCCGATTGCGGATTGGAGATGGGCTGCGAGCTGCTGAGGTTATAGGACGACGGGTTGTACACCGAGTCCCCGGAATACTGCAGCGTAACGTAGTTCGCTCCCTGATAAAGTATCTGGCTGTTGAGCAGGAAGCTGAACGTCGAGCTGTCTCCGCTCCCCGGCGTCAGCGATGCCTGGTACGCCGTGGACCCCATGGAAAAGACGGAAATCGTGCCCGTCGGCGCCGGGTGTCCGCTTTGCCCCGTCACCGTCCCGCTCACCGTAATGCTGGTCGTCGGCGAAATGCTCCCGCTCATCGAAGCCTTGACGCTGGACGTCAGCCCCGATGGCGGCGAGGCGATCTGCACCGTCCCCTTTCCCGAAACCGACGTGTAGTTGCTGTCCCCGCCATAGGAAATCGTCACAGTATAAGTTCCGGCCGCCGTACTCGCCGGAATCGTCACCGTGGCCACGCCTTCCACTGTCAGTGTGCTCGGATCCACCGCCGAGGACAGCTGTTCTGTCACCGTGCCGCCCGGCAACCCCGACACCGTGAGCGTTCCCGTCGGCGGCTGTACCGGCGTAACCATCGGCACGCTGGACGTAGTCTGCGAACTGGACGAACTCTGCGAATTCGCGCTGTTCTGCAACCAGATGTTCAGGATCGTGTCCTGCCCGCCCAGCGCGCCAATTGTGGCGCTCGAATTCACCGGATACGACGACCCCACCAGAATCTGCGGCGTATTTTGAATCACCGTAAACGCAATCGTCGACGACGTCGCCTTGTTATAACTGTCGTCCCCCGAATAGCTCGCGCTGATCGTGTGCGTTCCCACGCTGAACGGCGCGTTGAATTCGGCATCCCCCTCCACATTCACGGCCGCCGTGTTCATCGTCGTGCCGTTGTCCGTAAAGGTCACAGTCCCGGTCGGCGGAGTATAAACCGTCGTCCCACAGCTCGTGCTCGTCGCAGTGATACAGCTGTTGTAGTAGCTCGTCGGATAGATCTGGGCCGATAGCGTCGCCTGCGTCCCATAAGACACCTGCGTATCGCCGTTGGTGATCCCCGCGTTGCCAGTCGACCCGGAAGAGGTAGCCGAGCTCGAGTTGTCAATATTGAATCGAACGCTGCTGTTTTCCGGCGTAACCGTAATCTGCGTCTTCGGCGAATCGCTGCCTGCGTTGGCCCCGTCGCCGCTGTAGTGGCCCCAGATGTTATACGTCCCGCCCGGCAAATCGTTGATCTTTCCGCTGAAATTCCCGCTGCTGTCCAGCGCGAATGTGCTGGGTTGCGAGATCAGGACGCCCCCAAATCCCGCGGCCTGCTGCCCCGGCTCGGTGCTGTCCGTCATCAGCGCAACGTTCCCGGTAGGTACTCCCGACCCGCTGACGCTGCCGCTGATCGTGATAGCCGTCCCGTGCGTGAACGACGTGGACGATGGCGTGAGCGTCGTCGTAGTGCTCTTGAACGTCACCTTACCCCAGTCAGCCAGCAGCACTGCGGTATCCACCGACCCAAGCCCGGTGGCAAGGTTATACCCGGCCCCGGCATTGTAAGCGGGCGTCGTCCCCGTGCCCAGTTGCCCCTCCGTCGCGGAACCATAGGTCGGATCCGTTCCCGTCAGCGGACTGGTAACAGCGATGCAGTCCTTCGGCGCGACCGTAGTCGTACCCGACCCCACCGTGCTGATGTTGCATGGAACAGAATTGGTCCCGACCGTCACGTCATGGAAGGCCGCCGGGAATTGTGCTTTCAACGGATACAATACAAAATCCGCCTGCCCCTGCCGCCCGTACTCCTGGTTCACCAGCGCCATAATGCCCGCAAAGGCCGGCGCCGCAAACGAGGTCCCGCCCGCTGCCGATATCTGAATCGGCGAGGTGCCCGTCTGGCAGTCGCCATCCGCATAGCAAAACGGATAAAAGCTGTAGTTGCTGCCGTCGGAAGCAAACAACGACACATCCGGGACGTCGCGCACCTTGTCGTTCGGAACCCCTGCACCCGTCTGCCACGATGGCTTCGGATAACCTTCCAGCGTCCCCGTGGTGCACTTCCCCGTCGAATCCCAGCTCTCCGTATTCGTGCCCGAGACGCAGAGTGCGGCGCTGCTCGCGCCCCCGCTTCCGGCCGCGATCGTCGTATTGCCCGTCAGACTGTAGTAATCCCGCGCATCCAGCCCATACTGGCTGTCGTTCCACGGCTTTTCCGGAATGTAGTGCAGCAGCGAAGCCTGGGGATTCGTCGTCGGAGTTGTGTTCCAGTCCTGCAACCGGCTCGCGCCCCCGCTGGCGTAATCGCTGTAGTAGAAATCCGTCCCCCCTACCGCAACATCCCACGGAGTGGACGCGAACCCGCTGACCGCCAGCCCCTGCGTAGCGTATGCCGACGTCCCGAAATTGTCGCATCCTGCTGAACCGCTGTCCCCGGTCGAAACCATTACTGTTATGCCTTCAGCGGCAGCCTGCTCCATCAGGTGATCCATGTATTCGTTCGTGGATGCCAGTGTCGCTTCGCACAACCCAAAGCTCATGCTCATCACCGGAGCAACATCGCTGTAAATGGCATGCTCCAGAGCCAGAAACAGCCCGCTCTCCAGCGAAGTGTCGGCCGCGATTACCAGATCGATATGCGCCATCGGCGCAATCGCTCCCGCCCATTCCACGTCGATGTAAGTCTCGTCCGATGCATAGTTGGGCCCATCCGGATTGTTGATGCCGTCGATGCCGGGATCATTGCCGTCGATGATGACCGTCGGCGGATTCGCCGGAAGCCCAAACAGCGTCCGGAACTGGTTCACCATCCCGATGTTGATGTTCGACTCGTTAATGATGGCGATGGTTTGTCCCGCCCCGTCATAGTTCGTCCCCGAATAACTCGGATTGAGCAGGGAATCGGGCACGTCGTACTCCACACCGAAATCCCCCGGCGTCATCACCAGGGAGGAGGTGCTGCCATACGTCCAGTCCGGTTGTACCGCGTGCGTTTTCGGATCGTACGTCGCCTTTCCCAGTACGTGCGCGTAGCTGACCGGACGGAAATTATTCAGCGATGAGAAGCCCGCCACCACCGGAGCCAGAGCAGTCGGAATCTGCGGATTCGTCGCCGTGGCGTAATGAATGTTGCCGTTGATCTGATACCGGTGAATCTCTACCCCGAAGGCCTTCTGCATCTGGGAAACATTGCCGCTGAAATCGATGACCTGCCTTCCGGGCAACAGTCCCTGCACCGAAAATCCCTGCGCATTCAGCCATGCCTCGATCGTCGCCACATCCTGACTCGACGGGCCGAACTCCTTTCCGAATTCCGCCGGAGTCAGCCATTGGTGATACGAAGGGCTGCCGGGCTGGTTCAGCCCCGCGATCAGCTGCCGCAGCGCCGTTTCCTGACTGGCGCTCCGCCTCAGAACCAGGTGCAGCCGCTCCAGAGTCATCGACGCCGGCGCCGGACCCCGGTCGGTCATCGCATTCGCCAGCGGCGAAACGTAACCCTTCAGCCCCACACGCACATGATTGTCGATCGGTTCCACGATGCGGTTGGGAATAACCGGCTGGCTCCCGTACGCCGAAATGGGCGCTGCACTGACGGCCAGAGCCGCCGCGATATAGACGAATGGGCGAAGGGTTCTTGCGATGGAGGAAAGCATGGCCGTCCTTTGCAGTGGAGGAAGCAATGTCCGTAGCACCGCGATGTTCTCGCGGCAAATATCTCCTGGCGGTTTGGACCGCCAGTCTCCCTTGCGTTGCGATCTATCATAGCCCCGACCGAAAAATTGTGAGCACGACAATCGCAGAACCTCGGACAAGCCATTGATCAGGATGCGGCAGGACTGGGGGGATAACAGGAGTCGGCGGTCCGCGGGCGGAATCCCGTAAGGAGGCCCGGGCAAAGCAGCTGCAACAACTTAGAGAGCAAATCGGCGGGGTGCCGCCGGGGCACGATCAAATCGGCAACGAGTCAAGTCGGGTCGATCGCGGCTCCCGTGGCGCAAGTCGTCGCAACGTGAGGCAAATATAACGGTAGGTTCATGTCAGGCGCGTCATCGCCCTGGCAGCAGGCTGCCCGCGCATCGAGCTTCCGGAACGGTCTTCTTCCTCATGGCTCTCCCTGTTTCCCAGGATTAAGAACCGTCCACTTGCCCCTGTCGTAATAGCGGATCGTGACCCAGCGCTCCAGACGGGCGTCGTCGATGGCCTCGTGATCCAGGTCCGGCGGGACCTGCAGCTCCGGTGACTCTTCCATCTCCGACAGTGGGCGCACCGCAATTCCCCAGGCGGAACCATACGTTTTTCTCCCGGGATCCGCTCCCAGCCAGGCCGTATCCGCCTGGGAACGCAGCGCAATCGGCGTGGCAAACCGCCCCGCGAAAAACACGTACAGCGTTGTCCGCCCGCGAACCGAGCACAACACCGCCCAGTCGCTCGAACCCGCCGCGCGGAAATCCCCGTGAATCACATTTTCCGGCCCCTGGGCCTCAAAACTCTGCGGGATCATGCAGCCCCGCTGGTCGAGCTGAGCCGCAACCGGCAGCGGCACATTCGGAAAGGAAGTAATCGGCAGCAGCCGAATGCGATACTTCTCCGCCTTCCCGTAAAGAGTATGGACCACTCCGCTCTCGATCCGTTCACCTCCGCCGGATACCGGCTGAACAGATGCCGCCTGCGCTCCAGCGCCCACAGCGCAGAACCAGCCGGCGAGCAGGAATGTCCCCATCCGGCTCATTTTGAGCCAAGAATGTTCGGATACGAATTCTCCTGCAGCCACCCGTTCGCGGATCGCAGCAGATCGTGCACCCGGCCGACGGCCGCACCCGGCAGCCGCACCACGAAATACGGAGCGCGAAAATCGTCGATCTCCGAAATCGGCGAAATCGCATCGAAAAAGTTGTCGGCGGTCGGCTCCGTCCCCGAGGGCGTCCCCTGTATCCCGATGGCCATCCCCTCGCGAAAGCTGTACGTCAGCCCCACCACCCGCTGATCCAGCCGCGTAAATGCCGGCTGGTACCGGGCGAGCCGCTGGTACGCGTCGAACATCGCCAACGCTCCCGAAATCTCGCTCGCATCAGCCAGAACGCACGCGGATCTTGCTCCGTCCGCAACCCAGATCTCCAGCCCCTTCGCAAAGCTGGCCGCCAGACCGTCGTATTCTTCTTCGCCCGGCCCTTCGCCCGCCGATGCGTCTTCGCCCTCGCCCGGCCCGGACGCCTCCGGCTCCTGCGGCGGATTCGTCAAATCCACCGCCAGTACCGCCGCCACTCGCACCCGATTGCGGATCAGTGGATCGTCCTGCCCCGCCGCTTCCGCAACGTAGTGACGCCGCAGTACGGCGGCGCCGGGCTTCTCCAGCAGAGTTCGCAGCCGCGTTGCGGGCTGTCTTGTCGGCTCAGCTGCTACTTTCAGTTCCAGACAGGGCATCGGGTTCCTCTCGTGAATATTCTGACAGCAGAGTATACGCAATCGCTTGCCGCTTGAACGCAGTTTTCAGCACGATCCCGCCAATCGGGAGTATGTTTGGTAACCGAGGTTCAGGAGGTAAGATGCGGAAACCAGCCGGTGTCATTGTCGCTGCGGTGATCCTCGGAATCATCGCGCTGCTTGGATTGTTCGTCGCCATCCTCGCCATCCTCGCCATCATGCTCGTCCACAACCCCATCGTCCGCAATGCTCCGGAAGTTCGCGCTGTCGCTGCGGCTGTCATGGCCCTGCTCCTAATCTTTTTCGCCTGGTGCGCGTGGACCACGATCGGCCTCCTCCGAATGCGCCCCTGGGCCCGAATCTCAACCGTCATCGTCGGCGGCATCATCTTCGTCTTCTGCGCGATCGGAGGCGTCGGCCTGCTGCTGGCCCGCGGCTTCGCTCCAGCCATCCCCCTCGGCGCCACCGGAATCCAGGCTCAAACCCTCATCCTCGAAGTCGCCGGCTTCTATTTCCTCGCCTCGCTCATCGGGCTCTGGTGGCTTGTCTATTTCAACCTCGCATCCGTGCGCGCCGCCTTCGCTACCCGCCCAACAACCCGCCCCCTGACTGCCCCCAGCCCGCTTGCGCACAACCCGGTTGCCCCGAAGGAATAGCAGCAGCCCCCGCGCCCGCCTCCCGGAGCGCCGGCGCACTCCCGGCCGATTGACACGCATCCCCCATGTGGTTAGCGTCAGAATTGTCTACAGACTGAGTTTCGCCGGCGCTACAGCGCGTCGCGCTGAGGTTACCCATCGAATGCGACTTGCCATCCTCATCATGGCTGCGGGCAAAGGAACCCGCCTCAAATCCAGGCGTCCCAAGGTCCTCCACGAGATCGGCGGCCAGCCGCTCCTTCGCCACGTCATCGCAGCCGCCGCCCAGGTCGTCCCACCCAGCGACATCTTTGCCATCGTCGGCCACGAAGCCGAAGCCGTAAAAGCCGCCGTCCAGGACACCGGCATTCAGTTTGTCCTCCAGCCCGAGCAGCACGGTACCGGCCACGCCGTTCAGTGCGCCGAGGCCGCCACGCGCGGCTACGATCAGATCGTCGTGCTCTCCGGTGATGTCCCCCTGCTGCGCCCCGAGACCATTCTCACTCTTCGCGACTTTCACCTCCGCGAAAACGCCGCCATGACCATCCTCACCGCCGAGCCTGCCAACCCCTTCGGATATGGCCGCGTCCTTCGCGCCGCACCCCACTCCCCCGAAGTCGCCGCCATCGTCGAGCAGAAGGCCCTCACGCCCGCACAGCAGGACGAACGCGAAATCAACTCCGGCATCTATGCCTTTCGCCGGGACTCCCTCTACGCGCACATCCCTCGCCTCAGCACCGACAACGCCCATCGGGAGCTCTATCTCACCGATATGGCCCGGCTGCTCGTCGAATCCGGTGAGCGTGTCGTCGCCACCCCTGCCGCGCACACCACAGAAGTGCTCGGCGCCAATACCATCGCCGAGATGATGGACCTCGACCGCGAGCTGCGCCTGCAAAACGCCCGCCGGCTCATGGCTGCCGGCGTAACCATCTTCCGCCCCGAGACGGTCACCATCGACGCCGGTGTCGAAGTCGGCCCCGACTCCGTCATCGAGCCCTTCGTCCAGCTGCTCGGCCAAACCCGCCTCGGCTCCGAGTGCCGCATCCGCTCGTATTCGGTCCTCGAAAACGCCACCCTCGGCAACGGCGTGCTCGTCCGCCAGTCCTGCGTCATCGCGGAATCCGAAGTCGCCGCCGGCGCGCTCATCGGCCCCTTTGCCCACCTCCGCCCCGGCAGCCATATCGGCGAAGGCGCGCACGTCGGTAATTTCGTCGAGACCAAGAAGGTGAACCTCGGTGCCGGTTCCAAGGCCAATCACCTCACCTACCTCGGAGATGCCCGCATCGGCAAAGGTGTCAACATCGGCGCCGGAACCATCACCTGCAATTACAACGGCGTCGATAAGAACGAGACCCTCATCGCGGACGGCGTCTTCGTCGGCAGCGACTCAACCCTGGTCGCGCCCGTCTCCATCGGAGAAGGCGCCTATGTCGCCGCCGGATCGTGCATCACAGAAAACGTCCCCGCCGATGCCCTGGCGCTCGGACGTTCCCGCCAGGTGAACAAGGCAAACTGGGCAAAGACCCGTCGCGCTCAGCAGGCCCGCAAATCGGACTCGAATCGTTCCACGAAATAAGAGAACGGGCCGGGCATCTGGCGAAGTGGACCGAGGTCAGGCAGCCTGCCGGCCGTCTCCCTGCCCCGCCGCCAGCTCCGCGCGCAAACGCATCCGCGCCGTCATCATCGTGCGCATCGCCGTCCCCTGCGAAATCTTCAGCAGCGCTGCCGTTTGCGCCGCCGAATAGCCCTCTACGTCCGTGAGCAGAAACACCAGCCGCTCCCGGCACGGAAGTCGCCGGATCGCCGCTTCCAGATCGGCACGCAGCACATTCCCGCCTCCTGCCAGCCCCGGACTGGCCGGAACCGGACCAGCCTCCTCTTCCGGCAACAGATCGCGCCGATAAAACTCCTGCAGCAGAGCGGCGTCGATCACACCGCCGTCCGGCTCCTCGGCCTTTTCGAACGCCCGGATAAATGTGTCCTGAAGAATGCTCTCGGCTTCTATCTCACTGCCGGTCATATAGAAAGAGACAGAAAAAATCCGATGCCGGTGACTGTTGTAGATGTCGCGCTGCTTCGCCTCAAGGCTTTGCCGAACCATCTGCCGCGCCGAAATCCGCGTAGAATCCTGATCGAAGTCAAACAACATGGGATTGCTGCACCCTGGGGAATTTGCCAGCAGTTGAAGGTTACCACGTTCACAACCATGAAACGGTCGCAGCCCTCCACATCGCATGAATGCGGGATCATCGTGTACTCTGCCAAAACCCCGCTCCCCCTGGCGTTTCGACCGGCGCTGCCCCCCAGGATTTGGTTCAGCCCAAAACGAACCAGCCAGGTTACGATAGAGCGGGAATTGTTCGTTACCCGACCAATTCGCTGTTTTCTTTCAGGCACTCCAGGGATGGGGGAATAGTGGCGTCAGAGCGGATCCTGATAGTGGACGACGAGCCGTACGTTCGGACTCTGATGGCGACCATGCTTGAGAAGTCAGGCTACACACCCATGCTTGCCTCCAATGGGCTGGAAGCAATCGAGCGGGTTGAGCAGGACGCCCCCTACGATCTCATCCTTTCCGACATCGTCATGAATGGCCTCGACGGTATCGGCCTCCTCGACCGTATCCGCCAGGTCCATCCCGATACCCCCATCGTCATGGTCACCGCCATCCACGATGTCGGCGTGGCCATCTCCGCCATGCGCAAGGGCGCTTACGACTACCTGCTCAAGCCCTTTGAAAAAGAACAGCTTCTCGCTACCGTGCGCCGAGCCCTCGACTATCGGCGGCTCGTCCAGCAGAACTCCGTCTACCGCCACAATCTCGAACAACTCGTCTCCGCCCGGACGGAAATGCTCCGCCAGGCCATGGCCGATCTCGAGCGTTCCTACGACATCACTCTGGAAGCCCTCGGCGATGCCCTCGATCTCAAGGATGCGGAAACCGAAGGGCACTCTCGCCGTGTAACCGCCTACACCATCGCCCTCGCCCGTCACTGCGGCGTCGAACTCTCCCAGACCCGCGTCATTGCCCGCGGCGCTTTCCTCCACGACATCGGCAAAATGGCCATTCCCGACGCCATTCTCCTCAAACCCGGAAAGCTCAACCCCGAAGAACAGAGCATCATGCGCGAACATTGCGCCCGCGGCTACCAGATCCTCAGGAAAATCCCCTTCCTCGAAGAAGCCGCCGAGATTGTCTACGCCCACCAGGAGTTCTACGACGGAAATGGCTACCCCCGTGGCCTCAAAGCGGATGAGATTCCGCTGGGAGCCAGAATCTTTGCCGTCGCCGACACTCTCGACGCCATTACCTCCGACCGCCCCTACCGCCGCGCCCGCACCTACGACGTGGCCCGCAAGGAAATTCTGCGCTGCGCCGGATCCCAGTTCGACCCCGCCATCGTCGACGTGTTCATGGGACTACCGGACAGCCTCTGGGAGGATTTGCGCGCCGAAATGACACGCCATCCTCGCTTCTCCCCGCTCTCATTCGCAGGATCGATTGAAGAACTGAAGCTCTGACCGCCCGGCGGCTGCAACACCTGCATTGCCGATCTGTAATCTGTTCTGAGGAGATGCCCTATGCCCCTGCTGGAAGATCGTGTGATCGCTGCCAGACTTCAGTCCATGCCCCGATGGAAGCTCGATTCCGGTGAACTCGTCCGCCACTGCCAGTTTGAAAACTTCATCGCCGCCATGCAGTTCGTCAATTCCGTCGCTGAAATGGCCGAGGCCGCCGGACATCATCCCGACATCGATATCCGTTACAACAAAGTGCGGCTCGCCCTGGTCAGCCATGACGCCGGCGGTTTAACAGACCGGGACTTCGATCTCGCCGCCGCCATCGACAGCCTCGGCTAAACCATCGCGGCGGCAAAGCAGCCCCCGCGGCTGCAACTATTCCTCATCCCCGCCCTCTGCATTCTCCGCCCCCCGTTCTGCAGCTTGGCGCAGCTTCGTCAGGGATTTCTGATTCCAGAAGACCACCGCCATTCCGCCCAGAAATGCCGACCCGGCGATCAGCAGTCCCGTTCGAAGCAGCTGGACGCTGCGTCGGCCCTCTGATTTTTCAGGGGTTTCCGTCGATGGAGCGTTGTTCATCCGCGATTTCCTGAGATCCCGGAAAGGGAAAATCTGCCAGTTTTCCACAATTTCATCCGAAAATGTGTAGAACCCTTGCGCAGAATCGACTCCTGGGTTACAGTATTTGGTAGAGATGCTGGTGCGGCATGACCGATTAGAGGTTTCATTGCTTCCTTCACAGCGGTGCCCGCATCCAAAAGATTAGCAGGATTTGAGTCGGACCGGTCGACAGAGAATTCCCGGCAGGACTCTACAAGTTGCGTCACTGGCCTCCCGGCACGGACAGTAAAACGTTCGTGCCGTCTTTTTTTCTAATCGCCTCCTGGCCGGACCACTCGTGCCGCAACTGCAAATCGCTCACCTCGGATTTCAAAACTCAAGCGGTCTCACAAAAAGTTCACCCAACTGCCTGTCAAGCATCCACCGCCTGCACCGAAGTAACAACCCCACATTCCAAACAACTTATCCCCTGCCTAGCCCCGAAAATCCTGGCACGATTCATAGCGCCTCCTGCTACTCTTGAAGTAGAAGAAAAAGTTCAGAGAGCCGCGCCAGCCAGCGCGGCTCTTTCTCGTGGCGGTTCTCTGGCTGAGGGAAGGCGAAAGGCCCCCGGCCGTAAGTGATAGAAAGTCATGTGGATAGCGACAAATCACGCGGAATCATATGCTGAACTCCATCAAAAGCTATCCATTTGAAAATAATAAACTTATCTAAACACTGTATTTTCATATGCTTACCGAACCAATGACACCGATAAACCCTGTGCAATCATATGCATACGGGAAAACCGGCATTTTCCCCGGGGGGGTGCCCAAAAGCGCAAAACCAGGGAGTTATTGGCTCGCCGATTCGCCCACTGGCTGGAGCTCATGCGCCGACGCGCTGACTCGCTGACTTGCTAACTTGCTAACCCGCTGACCCAGCGTCTCTGAGCATCTGCCATCGTTTCAGGCACTTCCAGCGCAGAGTCTCTGGAGCAAAAATGGAACTCGCTGAAAACAAAAGGATTCCGAAAAAGTTGATCCCAGGGGGTACCCCATCGCCTCAGCTTCCGCTGGCCCGCTGACCCGCTAACTCGCTGACTCGCTGACTTGCTAACCCGCTGACCCAGCGTCTCTGAGCATCTGCCATCGTTTCAGGCACTTCCAGCCCAGAGTCTCTGGAGCAAAAATGGAACTCGCTGAAAACAAAAGGATTCCGAAAAAGTTGATCCCA
>DAHVZZ010000587.1:0-4507 GCA_027323785.1 Acidobacterium sp.
TGGGTCGTATTCTCCGCAAATACAGCCTTGACGAGCTGCCTCAGTTTCTCAACGTTCTTCGTGGAGAAATGAGCATCGTCGGACCTCGACCGCCCATTGCTTCTGAGGTTGAAAAATACGAACTGGAGCATTTCCGCCGTCTCGAGGTCATGCCCGGCCTCACCGGCCTGTGGCAGATTCAGGCACGCCACGACCCGTCGTTCGCGAAGTACATCGAGCTTGACACCGCTTACGTCGAAAACTGGAGCCTATGGCTCGATCTGAAGATCATCATTCGGACGGCTAACGTGGTTCTCCGCGGTACCGGCGCCTGAGAGCTCTTCGCGAGAAGTGAAAAAGGGGGAGAAGCCACGGCTCTCCCCCTTCGTCGTTCCGTATTCCTTCCCGGCTATTCGTCCTGCTCCCGCAGCTTCGCAATCACGCTGAAATCCTCCAGCGTCGTCACGTCGCCTTTGATCTCGCCGTGCGTCGCCATCTCCCGCAGCAGCCGCCGCATGATCTTCCCCGACCGCGTCTTCGGCAGCGCATCCGCGAACCGGATGTCGTCAGGCCGCGCCAGGGCTCCGATCTCCTTCGCCACCCAGGCCCGCAGCTCCTCTTTCAATTGCTTCGACGGCTGATGCCCGCCTTCCAGCGTCACGAAGGCGGCAATCGCCTGCCCCTTCAGCGCGTCCGGACGTCCCACCACTGCGGCCTCGGCCACCTTCTCATGCGCCACCAGCGCCGACTCCACTTCCATCGTTCCCAGCCGGTGCCCGCTCACATTGATCACGTCGTCCACACGTCCCATCAGCCAGAAATAGCCATCCGGGTCCATGCGCGCGCCGTCCCCCGTAAAGTACGACCCGGGGATATCCGACCAGTACTGCTTCACGTACCGTTCGGGATCGCCGAAAATCGTCCGCGCCATTGACGGCCACGGCTTCCGGATCACCAGCAGGCCGCCCTGTCCCGCCGGCACCGGCTCACCTTCCTTCGTCACCACCTCCGGTGCAATCCCGAAAAACGGCCGCGTGGCCGAACCCGGCTTCGCCGCCACCGCTCCCGGAATCGGCGAGATCATGATCGCGCCTGTTTCGGTCTGCCACCAGGTATCCACAATGGGACACCGCCCACCGCCAATCGTCTCCCGGTACCAGATCCACGCCTCGGGATTGATCGGCTCGCCCACCGTCCCCAGCAGCCGCAGACTGCTTAGGTCGTGCTTCTCCACGTGCTGATCGCCCCACTTGATGAACGCCCGGATCGCTGTCGGAGCCGTGTAGAAGATCGTGACCTTGTGATCCTCAATCAGCTTCCAGAACCGGTCCTGCCCCGGATGATTCGGTGCTCCTTCGTACATTACCGTCGTCGCGCCATTTTGCAGAATCCCATACACCACATACGAATGGCCGGTCACCCAGCCAATGTCCGCCGAGCACCAGTACACGTCGTCTTCCTTCAGATCGAAGATGTACTTGCTCGTCAGGTACGTCTGCACCGCATATCCGCCCGTTGTGTGTACGAGCCCCTTCGGCTTTCCGGTCGTACCGGAGGTATACAGGATGTACAGCGGATCCTCTGAATCCAGTTCCTCCGCCGGGCACTCCGCCTCCGCCTTCGCCAGCAGATCGTGCCACCAGTGATCGCGCCCGGCCTTCATTTCCACCGCCGTTCCCGTTCGCCGCAGCACCACCACGTTCTTCACTGTCGGACACTGTCCAACCGCCTCGTCCACTGTAGCCTTCAGCGGAACCTCATTGCCGCGCCGCCACGACCCGTCCTGCGTCAGAATCGCCACGCACTGCGCGTCATTCACGCGGTCCACAATCGCATTCGCCGCAAACCCACCAAAGATCACCGAATGCACCGCGCCGATCCGCGCGCAGGCCAGAATCGCGATTGCCAGCTCGGGGGTCATGCCCATATACACGGCGACCCGGTCGCCTTTGCGAATCCCCAGCCCCTTCAGCACATTGGCAAACCGCTGCACCGCGGCATGCAGTTCGCGGTAGCTCAACCGCCGCACTTCGCCCGGCTCACCTTCCCACAGAATCGCCGTCTTTTCCGCGCGCCCGTTCGTCACGTGCCGGTCCACGCAGTTGTAGCAAAGGTTCAGCCGCCCGCCCACAAACCACTTCGCCCATGGCTCCTGCCACTCCAGAACCTTCTCCCATGGCGCGAACCAGTGTAGTTCCCGCGCTGCCTCCGCCCAGAAGCCCTCCGGGTCCTCCACCGAGCGCCGGTACATGGCCTCGTATTCGGCCAGGCTCTTCACGTGCGCCTGTTGTGCAAAGTCCTGCGGCGGGGAAAAAACCCGGTTCTCCCGCAAAATGGATTCAAGATTCGGACTGATCGTCGTATCTGCAGACATGCTATCTCCGTAAGCAACCACAGTAACGGTACCGCATAACGACGCGCAACCATCCCCGTATGAGCCCGCCTTTCAGGCGTCTCCGCATACATTTCGGCATTCAAAACCCTCACCTCAGCCGCTTCCGCAAAGTGGCATCGCGCCCTTTACACTAGTTCCGGAGAACCTCCTTGCCCGCCGACCTCGGTAACGTCCTCGCCGTCATTCCCGCTCGCCTCGGATCCACTCGCCTTCCCCGCAAAGTCCTCCGCGAAATCGCAGGCGAGCCCATGATTGCCTGGGTCTATCGGGCCGCACGCGCCTGCCCCCTCCTCGACCGCGTCCTCGTCGCCACGGATTCCGACGAGGTCCTCGACTTCTGCCAGTCGCGCAGCATCCCCGCTGTCTTTACTCCTCCCGACTGCCCCAGTGGCACCGACCGGGTCCATGCCGTCGCCCAGGCGATCCGCGCCGATATCTACCTCAACATCCAGGGCGACGAACCCCTGCTCACCCCCGCGCACTTCCCTCCTCTGCTGGACCTCTTCCGCAACCCCGATGTCCAGGTCGGAACCCTTGCCGTCGCCTGTCCGGCCGAAGATATTCCCAATCCGAACGCCGTCAAGGTCGTCTCCGCCGCCGACGGCCGCGCTCTTTATTTCTCCCGCGCCACCATCCCCTTTGATCGCGACCGCGTCGGATTCACCGGCTACCGCAAGCACCTCGGCATCTACGCCTACCGCCGCGCCGCTCTGGAACGCTTCGCCTCCCTGCCGCTCTCCTGGATGGAACAGATCGAGCGGCTCGAACAGCTTCGCCTCCTCGACCACGGCATCCCCATCCACGTCGCCGCCGCCCCGTCCGACACCATCGGGGTCGATACCGAGGCCGATCTCCATGCCGTCGAAGCTGTCCTCCGGTCCCGAGCAAAATCATCCGCAGAGGGGCAGTGACGAAAGCCCGCCCTGCCGGGCCATAAGGGAAAGATGACATCTGCCGTTCCTGAGCGACACGGACGAGACAATTTCCCTCGATTACCGCTTTTGGTTACCAAAGTTGCCCCTACCTCCGTTATCTTGCTGTGGCCCGTCTGTGAGGCTACAAAGAGAGTAGCTACAACGCAGATCTGGGGAACGGGGCTGGAGAGAGGCAGACTAAACTGCATCCACAGCCCCCACTTTTTTGACTTCCTCAGGCGTTCACCGCCAGCAGATGGTCAAACGCGCCCTTGCGGAAACGCATCCTACAGGCCAGGTGCGGTGGAGTCCGATCTGCCTTCGCGGCAAGACGGCTGGGGGGATCAGCGGCCTTCATCCATTCACTGATTGAATAACAGGCGTCGGTGGCGGCGCATCAAAATTCACGGGGTTGGGTTAGGATCACAAGGAACGCTGCTGCAAACATTTTGTTTTTTGGAGAAGCGACACAAATGAAAAAGTTTATTGTCGTAGCCTGCGTCATTTCGATGTCCGTTCCGGTGTTCGCCCAGATGTCGAAGCTGGAGGCTCGTCTGAACGCCGCGAAGGACGTTCTGAACGGAGTCATGTCGATTCCGGACAAACAGATTCCGGAGTCGATTCTGAGCCAGGCCACCTGCGTTGCGGTGGTGCCGAGCCTGGTGAAAGGGGCGTTCATCTTTGGCGCCGAGTACGGTCAGGGTGTGGCGACGTGCCGAACCGGGCATGGGTGGAGCGCTCCGGTCTTCCTGCGCATGGCAGGGGGGTCGTGGGGATTCCAGATTGGCGCCAAGGGAACCGACCTGGTGATGGTGGCGGTGAACAAGAAGGGAATGCAGGATCTGCTGCAGAGCAAGTTTAAGATTGGCGCGGGAGCCTCGGCCGCAGCTGGTCCGGTTGGCCGCGACGCGGGAGCTTCGACGAACTGGAAGATGCAGTCGGAGCTGCTGACCTGGTCGCGCAGCCGCGGGCTGTTCGCCGGGGTGGACCTGAATGGCGTGACGGTGACAGAAAACACTATGGACACGAACTACCTGTACCATGAGCATCATTATTCGTTCGATTACATTCTGAATGGCCATGTACCGGTGCCTCCGCAGGCGAGGCCGTTTGTGATGACGGTGGCCAAGTACTTCCACGAGGCAAAGAAAGCCCAGTAAAACTGTTGCACAGAGGAAGCAGCCCGCGGGGAAAAGAGGCCTCGCGGGCTGTTTTGTCT
>DAHVZZ010000055.1:0-3352 GCA_027323785.1 Acidobacterium sp.
CGCAGACCGACTGCCGCTACGCTGCCGCTCGCCTCTGGGTGGACGCCATCATCGACCCCGCAAAAACCCGGGAGGCGCTCCTCATGGCGCTCGAAGCAGCCTCCCTGAATCCCGAAGTCCCCAAATTCAACCCCGGCATCCTGCAAACCTGAGAGCCGCCTCGCGTCCGATCACACCACGAAGTATTTGGCCTGCGGATGGTGCACGATCAGAGCGTTCGTGCTCTGCTCTGGCTCCAGATGGAAACCCTCCGTCAGCCGAACCCCGATGTTCTTCTCCGGCTCCAGCAACTCGAAGATCTTCGCCTGGTCTTCCAGGTTCGGACACGCCGGATAGCCAAACGAGTAGCGTGATCCCTGATATTTCTGGTGGAAGAGATCCGTCACCCGCTCCGCGTCCTCGCCGGCAATCCCCAGCTCCTGCCGAATCTGCCGGTGAACCAGCTCCGCCAGAGCTTCCGCCGTCTCCACCGACAGTCCGTGCAGATAGAGATACCGCGTGAAGTCGCCCGAGTCGAACAGCTCCTTCGTCACCTCGCTCGCGCGATGCCCGATCGTCACCACCGAAAACCCAACCACATCCATCCGTCCCGACGACTTCGGCAAAAAGTAATCGGCAATCGAGAGCTTCCGCCCTTCGCGCTGGCGCGGAAAGCTGATCCGCAACCGTTCCCGCTTCTCATCCGCCGCGTCGTAAACAATCAGATCGTTCCCATCCGCCTGAGCCGGGAAAAACCCGTAAACCGCCTGCGGATGGAACCACCCGTTCGCCTTCACTTCCTGCTGCAGTTCCTTCAGCACCGGCCGATACTTCTCCTCCACCAGCCGCAGATAATCCGTCGCCGATGCCGTCTTCAGCTGCCACTGGTTCTTGAACAGCGCCGTCTCGTTGATATACGAGAACACCTCGTCCAGATCGTAGTCTTTCCGAACCCGCACCCCATAAAACGGAGCCACCGGAATCGCCGGCGCATCCTGCACCGCCGCTGAACGAGTCGTGGACACCGGAGCAGCCGCCGCGGCCGCATTCGCTTCAGCGACTGCCGCGCCTTTGGCAAACGCCTTCACCGTGCGCCCATCCTCCAGCCTCTGCGCCCGCGCCGAATCCTCCTCCGAAGTCAGGTCGCTCATCACGTGCAGCCCCGCAAAGGCGTCCTCCGCGTAGAACACCGCCGACCCATACTCCCGCCGCAGATCGTCCTCCACGTACTTACGCGTCAGCGCCGCGCCCCCGCAAATCACCGGAACCTCCATCGCCAGCCGTTGCAGGTCCTGAATCACGTACTTCATCTCCAGCGTCGACTTCACCAGCAATCCGCTCAGCCCGATCGCATCCGCACGGTGTTCCTGCGCCGCCCGGATAATCGCATCCGCCGGCTGCTTGATCCCCAGATTCACAACCCGGAAGCCATTGTTCGACAGGATGATGTCCACCAGGTTCTTCCCGATGTCGTGGACGTCTCCCTTCACCGTCGCCAGTACGATGGTTCCCTTCTGCGAGCCTTCCAGCCGCTCCATCTTCGGCTCCAGGTACGCCACCGCCGCCTTCATCACCCCAGCCGAGTCCAGCACCGACGGCAGCTGCATCTTGCGCGCCCCAAACAGCTCGCCCACCGTCTTCATGCCGTCGAGCAGCACCGTGTTAATCAAATCCAGCGGCGAATAGTCCGACAGCGCCCGTTCCAGCACCTGCTCCAGCGTCTGCTTCGTGCTTCCCTCACCGATGGCTCGCTCGCCCCGGATGATCAGCTGCTTCAGCTGCTCTTCCACCGACAGCGTTTCCAGGGCAACCTTGTCCTCCTCCATCGCCGATTTGTCCAGCCCGGCAAAGTGCGCCATATAAACCTGCAGCGGATCGCCGTTCGACTCATCCCGGAAAATCAGCTTGCGCGCAAGTTCAACTTCCACCTCAGGAATCTTGTACAAAGGATAGATTTTCGAGTAGTTAACGATAGCCGAGTCCAGCCCGCGATCCACCGCTTCCTTCAGAAATACCGAATTCAGCACCCGCCGCGCATAGGCCGAAAGCCCAAAGCTGATGTTCGATACACCCAGAATCGTCTTCGCCTCGGGAAGCTCCTGCTTCACCCGCCGCACCGCTTCCAGCGTCTCCATGCCCGCCGTGCGGTAGTCTTCCTGCCCCGTTGAAATCGGCAGCGTCAGCGTGTCGAAAATCAGGTCCTGCCCCCTCAGTCCATACTTCTCCGTCGCCAGCTTGTAGATCCGCTTCGCGATCGCGACCTTCTTCTCCGCCGTCAGCGCCATGCCGTCTTCATCGATCGTCAGCGCGATCACCGCCGCGCCGTACCGTTTCGCCATCGGCAGCACCTGACTGGTGCGCTTCTCTCCGTCTTCCAGATTGATCGAGTTAATCACCGGCTTGCCCGGAATGCGCTTCAGCGCCTCCTCGATCACCTCCGCTTCCGTCGAATCCACCAGAATCGGCGCCGGAACGCGCGTGGCAATCTTCTCCAGCACCGCCGACATGTACGCCTTCTCGTCCTCGCCCACAATCGCGCAGCAGATGTCCAGCATCTGCGACCCTTCCGCGGCCAGCTTCTTCGCCAGCGCCAGAATCCCGTCGTAATCCTGCGCCCGCACCATGTCGCGGAAGTGCGACATGCGCGTCGTCGTATTCATCTCCTCCGCCACGATCACCGGCTGCCCATCCACCTCCAGCGGCACCGCTGAAAATGCGCTCGCGGCCACCGCCTGCGGCTTCGCCGTGCGCGCAGCAGGCTTCGCATTCCGTACAGCCTCCACCACCGCCTTCAGGTGCGCCGGAGTCGTTCCGCAGCATCCGCCCACCACCTGCACGCCATATTCCGTCACAAAACGCCTGTGCCACGACGCCAGTTCTTCCGGCGTCAGCGCGTAGTGCGCATGTCCGCCCACGTTCTGCGGCAATCCCGCGTTCGGCAGCACGCTCACCGGCCGCGGACCCGACTTCGTCGCCGCGTTCTGGCACAGGAACCGCACCGCGTCGTTCATCTCCGCCGGTCCGGTCGCGCAATTCAGCCCCACAATGTCAGGATCGAAGCATTCAATCGCCGCCAGCGCCGCGCCAATCTCCGTGCCCAGCAGCATCGTTCCGGTCGCTTCCAGCGTCACCTGCATCTGGACCGGCAGCCGCCGTCCCGCCGTCCTCATCGCATCCTCGCAGGCGGCCAGGGCAATCTTCGCCTGCAGCAGATCCTGGCTCGTCTCGATCAGCAGCAGATCCACTCCGCCCTCAATCAGCGCCTCCGCCTGCTCCCGAAACGCAGCCGCCATATCGTCGTAGCTGATGTGCCCCAGCGACGGCAGCTTGGTCGTTGGCCCCATCGACCCGGCCACAAACCGCGGATGACCCG